>JANXYC010000050.1 GCA_025350305.1 Cyclobacteriaceae bacterium
CCACCACCACCGCCATTGCTGCGGAAGCTGTTAGGTCTTTCTTCGCGTGGACGTGCCTCATTCACTACGAGACTCTTGCCCTGAAAATCAGATCCATTGAGACTGGTGATTGCCTGTCGTGCAGCACCGTCATCCGCCATCTCTACGAAACCGAATCCGCGGCTGCGCTGAGTGACTTTGTCCATAATGATCTTTGCAGAAGTTACTTCCCCATACGCTGCAAAGTGCTGTTTCAGTTGGTCCTCGGTGGCCTTCCAGGGAATGTTGGCTACATAAATGTTCATGTGTACTGTTGAAATTAGTTAAATAATAAAAATCCGTTAATCCAATAATCTCAACTCAACTGAAGTACCAGGAAACCTATGTGCCACAGGGCCGATTATTAATTAACCCGGTAAATATAATAATAATTTAAGAATCAAAACTAAAGTTTCTGGAAGGTCACTCCTTTATAGGTCCAGCCACATGCGGTGATGAGGCCCTGGACGGGCTTTTTGAGTTCACTTGAAGCAAACCGATAATCGACTTTTTTGCCGTCTGGCAATGTTTCGGTGTACAGAGCAGGCCCTCCGAAGCTTATTTCGGTCTTTTGACCCCGGAAAGCTCCCGCTCCAAAGCTTAACGTGGCGCCAGCTGAAGACCAGCCGATGGTATACTCGCGATCTACGGCTCGTACTTCGTGATTGCCTTCGTCAAACTTTAAGAATATTCGAAATACTTTCTGAACCTCGGGACATTCAAAAACTTTTCTCCAGTCGGGCTTGTCAACTTTCCACTCGGCGATGAGGTCCACTTTTTCTGGGGCTCCCGATACAACATGGTAGGGTGCTGAGTCCCGGTTCATAGTCATGAGTCTTTCCCTAACCGTAGCAAGTGAAAGGACAGGAGTACCCGCCGCTGGTCGTTGGGTAGAGGAAAGTAAATCGGATAATTTGCCAAAGAGCCCCATAACATTAGGATTTATATGCTGGATGTTCCAATATGAATTTCCTTAGATTCTTATTCGCCATGGTCCTGATTCTTGATTTCACCAATGGACTCCAGCCCAGTAGTGTACCACTGACTCCAAGGGCCATACTGGACCATCGCCACAAATTGAACGAGTCCGTATGCCTGGCAATTTTCCCCTCCTTGAATTCAAACCTTGCATGTATAATGTTGTGCACTTTTCTTCCTGTCAATGAAAAGGTATAATGTGCATCCCAGTCACAAGACCCGATGACACCATCTGCCTGAATGTTTTGAAAGGAAACAGTCAAATCTTTTCCGGCCGTCGTCAGCATGTGCCACATGGCTTTGGCTTCGCCACCTTTCAGATTTCTAAAAACAGGATCGGAAAAAAGCACGTCATAATGATAGCACGCCTGCATACCCTTCCAATTCTTTTGCTGAAAGTTCGCGTAGAAATTTTCGATAAGCTGTTTTGATTCTATCATGTATGACTTAGGTTTTTGATTTTCTCCATTCAAATGAAAAGATATCCGGGCGCGCATAGTGTCCAATCACATCAAAATCCATCTTGGCTTTTATGATCTCCCGAGGATCAATTTCTGCCGCAATTATTCCTTCTTTTTGATAGAGCGGCCCTGCCAGTACTTTTCCAAGAGGACTGATGATAACGCTTCCACCTGTGCTGGGAAGGGAGGGATGATCATGTTGCAATAGTTTTTGCAGGTCGGGAGGGTAATGGTCCCTGGTTAGGTACTGATTACAACCGAGTACAAAACACCGCCCTTCGCAAGCAATGTGGGTAAGGGTAGCTTGCCAACTGTCACGACAATCAGCGGTAGGCGCGAGGTAGATATCTATTCCTTGCTGGTAAAGCCCCATACGGGCAAGGGGCATATAATTTTCCCAACAGATCAACCCTCCGATTTTTCCAAGTGGAGTTTCCAGTACATTCAGGTCGCTTCCATCACCTTCACCCCAGATAATCCGCTCGGCAGCTGTAGGCTTAATCTTACGGTGACGATGGAGCAATTGCCCTTCCGGAGAAAAATACAACAGGGAGCAATATAACGTGTCGCTGATCTTGTCTTTCTCCGTTACGCCGATGGCAATGTAGGATTTTGCTGCTTTCGCCCAATTGGCCAATTGGATAGTTTCCTTGCCGGGAACTTCAATGGCATTTTCCCAATACCGGAGAAAGAGTTCACGCCCATCGGGTGTGCGACCTCCAACGGAAGTTCCGAAGATGAGTCCACGCGGGTAGCCTGGAATAATTACTTCCGGGAAGAGAATCAGTTGGGCTTTATTTTTCGCGGCCTCATGAATGAGTTCGCGTACTTTTTGAAGTGTTTTTTCCTTATCGAAGAAAACGGGCGCGGCCTGAATAACCGATGCAAGAAATGGTGACATGCACCGAAGTTAGGGATTTACGCTCGTAAATAAAGGGTTAATTAGTAAACCCGGTCTACAATCCCCGTTCCATACACTTTTTTCGTCAACGTTTTTGTGTTTCCCTTGTGCTTGATGCTTCCACTGCCATGGACATAGGCTTCCAGACTGTTGGAGACGTTAAGTTCAGCAGAACCGCTGCCACTCAATTTTATTTTACCGATTTCGATCGGACACTCAAAACTTTTTAAGTTTCCGCTGCCACTCACTACCGCGTCAAGAGAGGTTGCATAGCCACGAAGAGTAAGGGTTCCGCTTCCACTGACTTCGGTTTTTACGGTGTTCCCCTTAATGTCAACATCCATGTTGCCGCTACCGGAGACGCCCAGTGTGATAAAGTCAGAAGCAATCGAGTTTTCGGAAAGGATTTTACCGCCGCCATTCACTTGCAGTTCGGTTATATTTTTCATGCTCACATAGAGCTTCATAGCGGGGTTCACTTTGATATCATCAATCTTGGCCCAAATACTTTTATTTGGACTGTCGGGCTTTCGCTCAACATTGATCATCAGGACGCCGTTGTCCACCTTGATTTCACTGACTTCAAATATTTCTGTGAGTGCTTCCACGGTGACTTCTTGCTTGTTGGTTTGTTTGAGCATTACGGTATAATTGGAGTTAACGTAGATGCTTTTGAAATCAGGCAGTTCAAGCGTCTTCCTGGTAATCTGGGAGAACGCAATGGAGGCGGCGGAGAGTAATAGCAACGAAAGAACAATTACAAAAAAGATAACATTGATTTTCCTCATAACGGGTTGGGTGGATTAAGGTTAAAAATTGCATTATAAGGTTAATACAATCGTTATCAGATCGTTAAATCTACACACAAAGCGATAAAATGTCCAAACAGGAGTTAAGTAAAATTTGCGGTTTTACCTTTTGGGCTTTCTGAAAATCAGGCGGTACACCACAATAAAAAGAGCGAGGCCAACGGCAAGTACCAGGCCTACTTCAGGGGTAACATGAGAGGCACCGTGCATATTGGGATTGGGATGAATGACAGTCTAAAACCGTATTCTGACCTGAAATTTAATATCATTTCCGGTATTCCCTGCTATTGTTTCACTTCCTGAGCCAATTTCGACTCTATTGGTGTATCGGATCTGCGACCATCTGACCCAGAGATCAATCTTTTTTGAGGCCTTATACTGCGCCAGGACGTAGGTTCGTATCCCCGCTCCGTAATACGCAGGAAAGGAGTAGGCCAACCACACGTCGCGCTCATAAACATATAGCCTGTTGTCATAATCATCAGTATCAAACAATGCGTAGCGAAAGGAAAACGAAAACCGTTTTATGGAAAGGCTGACGTCCTGCACGAGTGCAAACCCATGAGTGAGGACGCCGCCGAGTTGATAACTGCTAAACTGGGCGCGTGTTTTAAAGGTGAAGGGCGGAGCCTCATAATCGCAGTTGATCCAATAGTTTCGTTTGATGCCATTGGTGTTCAGGTACAGATTTGTTTCATCTGGAAAGTTTCGGATTTTCGACTCCTCTCTTGCTTGCAGGAACATCAAAACAGTTTTGGAAGGAGAAAAATTGAAACGAAGTAACCACTCACTACCCTCTGATGGTGAGTAGCCGCGGTACCGCAGCCAGGGAAACTGAAAGAGGTCCATGTAGCCGCTTGCCGACCACTGTTTGCTAAACATGTATTTCCAACCCCAATATATTCCCCGTTCATTTTGAGGAACAGTATTCTCTGAAAAAGCATTTGAGTTGAATGAATAGAAGTCTTTAGAAAAATTCCGGTAAAGCATAGCGATTTCCAATTGATGGGTGATATTTCCCAATAACCCGGCTGTCACAGCACTTCCATGATTGAGTGTTTGGGCGAATTCACTGAAGAACGTAAAATTTGCCCAACTATAGTTTAAATAAACACCTGCATTCTTGTTTTTTGATCCATTGAATGAAAACTGATTGTAGGGTCGAGGGTTGTGTGCAACCGGCTGATCAAATTCGGTTTGATGAAAAATCACCCCGGCATCTACTAGTTGATTCTTAAATTGAACTATAACTCCTGCATCGGTCTCACCCACTTGCTGCCTGGTCCGGAGTTCAGCAGGAGTTCGGTGAAGGCCAGAGACGGAGAAAGAAGAGATCGCCAAATTGTCATTTGTAGAATGGTCGATGCTTCCATCTTTAAATGTATGGGAAGCGAAACCATGGATAATAACATGTTTTCCCATGGCATAGCTACCCGCTGCCCCCCGGAAAAATAAATTTTCATTTAGCGACGTGTAGGGAAGGAACCCAAGATTACTTCGCCGGACCGTGGTCACGGTTTCAGAATTTTTACCAAAGCCAAAAACACTTCCTAAAATCAAACCTTGGCCAAACTGACTTTGAAAATCACCCACGATCAGGTTTTTGATTTTTCCCTTGTTCTGCACCGCGACATGCCAGGAGGTAAAGTCAAATCCGTATTGTCGCTGTGATGGAAGCCAATTCATTTTTTCCCCGGCATCTTTTTCTGTTGTGAAGCCTGCACTAAAGTCATTTGACCGCGCGACCCGGTAACGCATGTAGAGTTTGTCCGGTGAGCCAGCATAACGTTGCGTAGAGTCGGTGCCGCCGGTATTGTAACCAGGTTTATCTTCAAGCACTCTGCCATATCTGAGAAGCAGGTAATTGTTTTTTTCCTGGACGATGCGGCGGAGGATGGAGGAGTTTAGTTTTGATTGAGAATCATAGACCGTCACAAAAGGTATGATGGCGTCAAAGGTAGCCCGTTCCCAACCTGGTATGGACTGCAATTCATAAACTGAGAAGAGCGCGCCGTTTTCTTTCCGATGCATCATGAATGTGTTGATTTCTTCTTCCGTAACGACAAATAGCGATCGCAACTGCTCCCGGGTGACAGTATTAAGATCGAGTGGGTTGGAAAGCAATTGGGCAAGATTTTCATAAAGTTCTTCGTAGTTCAGGTCGAGATCTTGCAGGGGAAATATTTCGTCCGCTAGTTTTTCAAGGTTGAAGTCTTGACGCGGAAAATCCTGTGCAAAAGAATTGTACACAATAATGGATAATCCAGCAATGAGCACTCTTTTCATTTTTTGGATATTTTCTCAAACTGGAAGATTGCAGAGGCCTGGTGCGTAGTCCCCAAAGTGGTAGCAAGCTTAATAGCATAATCAACTTTTAGGCGCCTGGCCTGTGCCCCAAGGCCGAAAAAAGCTGCTGTGGGTTTCAGGTTGAATCCCGTACGAACGAACACTTTTTTATGAATCGTATACTCTACACCGGATCGCCAGGTGGCTTTAATATCGATGTCTTTTTCAATTTCTGTAGAAACGAAAAATTGCTCACTTGGCTTAAACCCAAACCCGGCAACCAGCTTGACAGGCAGGTATTCATCAGAAGAAATTTTGGATTGAGTAAGGTTGACAATGTAAGCACCCACCGAAATTTGCGAAGTAATTTGTACGAGCCCTCCAAAATCAATAGCAACAGCGGACTTTGTCCCAAAACTCTCCGACTGGTATTGAATATAATTTACTTTTGCCCCAAGAGAAGCGATTCCAAGTTTGTTGCTAAAGCCACCACTTATAATTTGTTCGCTGTAGAGATTGTCACCAAAGCGAAAAAGTCCCAAACCCCCTACGCCAAATCGCGTGGGAATTGAAAATCCCGCACTGGTTCGATTGGCCCCTGGCAGGGTGGGACTCACCTCATAAGCGAAATAAGTTGAAGCCTTTGGTACTTTGGTTATGGCGCCGGGGTTATTGAAGAGGACCATTTCATCGGCGAGTACGGAGCTGGCATACCCCATGCCTGCCGCCCGCGCTCCCATACGTGTACTCACACTCTGGGCCTGAACAAACAAGCACGAACCCATCAGTCCGTAGAGAATGCAGCGCTTCATTTAATAGAATTGAAATGAAGTTTACATCCTTGAAGGGAATTGTTGCAACAGTTGTTCGATATGTTTTCCAGACCATATTTTCCAATGTATTGGACGCAGCAGAACACGATTGATCAAGGCAAGGAGTAATGCCTTGCCCGACGTAGCACTACAAAATTTGATTAGAATTCTTTTTTCAGATTGAAGAAGAATGCGCCGGCAGGCTTTTGTTGGGTGAATGTATATTCAAGGCGCAACACCAGATCGTACACAGTAACAATGTCAAACCCGCCACCGATACCGGTCAGCAAGCGGTTAGAGTAAAGTTGATTAAAACCTTTCTCATCGTAGTAGGGATAGTTTTGCACATAACCGAAGTCGGCAAAGGTTTTTATATAAATGGCCAACGGGAAGTAGCTGAACTGCTCAAGTGGCATCGTGTCCAGCGTCCAGGCGCGAGCAAAAATTTTCTTTTTAAGGGTAGTTTTGTTCAATGCAAACCCGGGACCTTCAATTACGTAGTTTTCAAAACCCCGTACCAGTTGATTGCGGTAACCCAATGCATCGAAAACATTATAGGGTTGATTTTTCGGACTACTCCAAAGGGCCGACGAGAAGTTGGATAGAAAAAATCCTTGACCCAACACCCAATGTTTGGCATACGTCAGGTTTATTTCCAGTTGGTTCACATCATCGCTTGGCAAAAGGCCGGTCTTGGCGATATATCCGGTAAATTGATAGCCTCTCAGTGGGTACAATACCACATCCCGGTGCTCGGAATTAAATGAATAGGACAGTGAGAAAAATTTCTGAGTAGTCTTACCGTTGTTATTATAAATCGGATTGAGCATTAACACGGTATCGACCACCTGCGACTGGCGGTAGAAAAAGCCCACCGAATGCGTTTCGTAAAATGTTTTTCGATAGGAGTAACCAATGCCAGTGCCAAAAGAGGTTCGAACGATTTTTTTTGATTCCAGGAATACAAGTTTATGGTCAAGTGTGCGGTAGGCCAGGTTTCTCGGCGCTCCATAATCAAAGTTGATAGTAATCCCATGCTTTTGCTTTCGATCGAGGTTGGGAATTCT
This sequence comes from Cyclobacteriaceae bacterium, assembly GCA_025350305.1. Taxonomy (GTDB): domain Bacteria; phylum Bacteroidota; class Bacteroidia; order Cytophagales; family Cyclobacteriaceae; genus ELB16-189. The sequence continues at coordinate 7,333 of JANXYC010000050.1, forward strand.
ATACTGCAAATCAAACTTCCGCACATATCCAAACTGTGCCGTCATCCGAAGGGACTCGTTGCGACCGCGGAAATTATTCTTATAGATGCGCATTCCGTAGTTAATGCGGTTAAAATCGTGGTTATAATTGTTCCACCATTCATTAAAGTTTCTGTCGGACAATTCAAAGATGGGAGCCGGGAAAATATACCATCGTTCGGTCACCTCCACCAGGAGATCGATGTGATTATTGGGGAGTTCGAGGACCCTGACAGATACGGTGTTGAAGAGCCGTAGATTATAAAGTTTGTTTTTGTCCCACTGGAGTATGCCGGGCAATAGTTTCGTGTTGACGGTGTCGCCCGGTTTTAAAGAAAGTTCCCGGGTTATGATCCGGTTCCGGGTGACTTTATTGCCAATAATGAGCACTCTGTCAACATGAAGAATTTCATTGACAACAGAATCAGCACCCTGCCGGGTTGAATCAGTTTGAGCGACCGGTGATTGCTGAAAATCCGTTTCTGCGGCGCCTGCTACAATAATTACTCCAAACAACCATGCCAGCATGCGGACTCATCTTTGAATTTTTCGGATACAACGTATCAGAACGGCCAATATACTCATGAATTCGATTGGGGTGTGCGGTATGATCGAATAAGGATAAATATACCAATGAACACCAGAGGAATGCTCAGTATCTGCCCCATATTAAGGGGCAACTTGTCTTCAAATGGAACCTGATTTTCCTTCAGGTACTCGTATCCAAAGCGAAGGCTCCAAAGGATAATCATAAAGTAACCGAAGATCCGGCCTTCTGGCAAATTGCGTTTATAATGGTACCAGATAGAGAAAAGGAAAATAAACAGGAAAATGCACGAGATGGACTCATATAATTGAGCGGGGTGGCGTGCGATGCCGGTAGTATTGACGCGTGCCATTACCTGATTGTTTTTCTCATCGTAAATGGTCTTGTACGTTACGAAGCCGTCGACCGGTTCATCAACAAATTCGGATCCGTAGTACAGAATTTTCTTTAGGTCACTTCGACAGAAGTATTGTGCGTTGGGTTCCGGGATGCCCGGCTTAAAAAAGATGAAAAGTTTAATGGGTACCCTGCCGTTGGCACCTTCTGGTAAATCATTATTTTTCATCACCGTTACGCTTTGTATGATATTGTTTGGATCTGCAGGGTCACCGATGATGGATTCGGTAATCCGATTAATGAAAACAATACCCGTAGGTCCATTTGTTGGTTGGCCCAGTATTTCAGAATTAAAATAATTGCCGAAACGAATAAGCGCGCCTGTCAATGCAACAAGAATCACAATGCGATCGAGTACCTGGAGGTAACTTTGGCCGGGACGGACCCGCTTTTCAATAAAGAGTCCATACTTTGTTTTGTTTTTAATTTTTCCCTCGATACCCTTTCCATTAGGGCCGACATCCGATTTTGAAAAGCGTATGGAATAATTGGCGTAAACCCATAGGGCAAATAATATTCCAATGGCACCGCCGTGGCTCGCAAGGCCCTGAAGCCCTGTAAACCGAAAGGGGTTGAATTCAAACGGAAGAAAGATGCTAACCGGATTTTGCCAGATAATTTCAGGTTCGTAAAAAATAATATGACCCAATCGCGCCCCCAGGATGGTGGCAACCACCATGTACATGGTCAAGGTGTCCACATCGTTCTGGGGCTTGTTTTCCTGCCTGTACATATAATAAAGAATCTGTTGGCTTATGAGAAAACCCAGTGCAAACAGCAATCCATACCACCGCAAGGTGATCGGTCCGATCGAAAAAAGTTCAGGACTGCCATTCCAGATGATGTAATTCAGACTATGCATAGAAAAGGTATATCATTAGTGGCGGCAAATATAGGGTGAAACAAATCGAAGACAATGGGTCGTGGGTACTGGGTCTTAGGTATTGGGTCTTGGGTCCTAGACCTTAGACGGCAACTATCGCTAACTTGGGACAAGGCTACAACTTACTAAAAACTAAAGGTGGGCATAGTCTAATGGGGCAAACCAAGTCGTTTGTTGGAACAACCAGAGTCTCATTGACGGATATAAAGCTATCTTCTAATAGCCCCATCTCAATTCCTAATTTACTTTGGAACGCAACCGGGATTAAATTATGAGCCTTGTTTTTTGTTGTGATTTTTACGAGCAGAAACTCGCCTGAGGGCAGGCACTCCTTTATTATACAAGGGCGGCGCTTTGTTTCAACTTGACCAGACTTGTTAACCCATGAGTACCAAGCAAGAACGACTCTTGACTTATAATAGACGTTATTCATCTATTACCTACCTCATGTAGATCCTTTCGTAGATGTCTGAATCGGCCTCAATTTGCCATGAGTCACAAGGGTTGTGTTCATGAACAGTCAAATTATTTGGGATGGAGGCAATGTTTGGATATGCAAGTTTTTTTGACTCGGCCTCCAAAATGGAAATATTGTTAAGAAAAGTAGTATTTAACTGCCCCAGAATAGGCGTCTTAAATAAGAACTTGCTATGTTTTAATGAATTGAGGGTTCTCAATGATCGCTCGTACCGCAAATGCCTATTCATCAGATCTCCTCTGTCCATACCGTTGAGGTTATTTATGAAGCTGGGTTTCATTAAATAGAAAAGTGCATTTCCATAGCAAAGCAGCAAAATAATCACCGCCAGAAGTCCTACCAAAACGAAGACTGAAACGACCGAAACAGCCAATTTGAAAATGATTTCGAAAATCAATGCGACAAACCGTAAAGGCGGGAACAGGACTTTTGAGACAATACGAGTGCCTGCACCCCTTACAAGGTGATAGGTATTCAGCGCAACTTCTTCGATTTGAATGATTAGTTCAGGTCGCTCATCAACTGGAATTGATAATGCCCTCATAGTGGTGTGTTTTCGCCCCATCTAACCAACGACTCCGTTGGCTTATAAACCTAAAAGTAATACTAAAAGTTGCCCGATTTACAAAGAAGTACCACTATTTTCAGGGGTATTTTGACATTTCAAAGGAAAAAATCGAAAATATTTTCTTTTAACAAAAGGGTGTTTTTTGAGACAAAGTCTAAAAAGGGGCCCTAATTCCCCTTTTTAGTCAGGTCTTTGTATTTCAGTCTGCCTTGTGTGTGCGTTAGCACGGTGGTTAAGCGTTCCTGATCGTTCAACTTTCGTGTATTGTAACGGTAGGCAAATTCATCTGCATAAGCCTGCAAATGCTTGTTAGAAACTTGGTGATAGATACCGATAATTCCACGCTTAAATAGTGACCAAAAGTTTTCAATTCCGTTGGTATGAAACGCCTTACACTGTGAAACGCGGTTAACCCATAAGACTATCGTTGACATCGAACGCGGGGACTCTTACCCAAAACTTGACACAGTATTTACCATCTGTCAGGTTCTGGAAGTAAGCCCGGCAACATTGTTTACGATGGCAGATAGTAGGCTGTGAAAAATAGAAAGCTTACAGCAAGGTTAAAAGTCTTTCCTCCCTTGTCCCAAGTCCGCGATAGTTGCCCCTTAGACCTTAGATCTTGGGAATCAGGTGGTGGGTTGGTGTGGAGGTCTGCCAATGCCAATACCTAAATAATTCTATCCAGCGCTTCCAGTTCTTCTTTGAAACTGCCCGAGAGAATCGGGAAGCGACACCAACTGCGCGGGTCGACATTAAAGTCATCGAAATGAAACGAAGGTGCCAATCGTTCGCGCTTCCATTGATTGGCAGACCATAGTCGAAAGAATTTTTTAATCCAGATTCTAAGCGAATCCGCATCGTAGTGGGAAGAAAGTATATGAAAAACTTCGATGGGTGGCTTTCGTTCCAGGATGGCTAATCGTTCAATTGCTACCAGCACCGTGTAAGGCATAAGGTCCTTTTCGTCGGTCTGTGCCCGCTCCGCAGGCCGGAGTTCGGCAGTCGGCTGTAAATTGTTTACACGCTGAAGCCCGGGGTAATGAAGATTGGTTTGGGCCCATTTTAACCATTGCAAAAGAAAAGGTTTATCAATTGAGGCAATTGGAGCAAGGCTTCCGCTGGTGTCGCCATCCATGGTTGCATATCCGACATCACCTTCACTTCGATTGGAGGTGGTTAGAAGAATCGATTGGTTCACATTGGCGAGGAGCCATATAATCGGTGAACGCGACCGGGCTTGGATGTTTTGCAGGGCAATGTCATCTTGTTCCCAACTGAGATTTCTGCGAAGGGCTCCTTCAATTTTAGACCGGTAAGAGTTTGATTCCTCTTCAATGGACCAATGATAAAACAGGGCGCCAACGGATTCCGCCAATTCCCGGGCAGCCAACAGCGTTTCATTCGATGAATTTTTTGTGCCCTGATAAGCGCATGTCAGAAGTTTATGAACGGACTCTTTTACATTTTTCGGTGAGCTGCCCGGGTCAAATCCCAGCAACGACCAGAATTTTTCCCAGCCCAATTCTTGAGCGGCCCGTCTTACCATTTCAGAAACCAGTATAGCACAACAGGAAGAATCGGCCCCGCCACTGAGACTCAATACAAAACCCCTGGCCTTACTTTTTCTAAGATAATCGAAGAGTGCCAATGAGGCGGCCCTTCCAAACTCTTCGTTCCTTTCTCTTCCGTCTTTCATTGGAATGGTCTGGGAATTTACCGGATTTTCAAAGTCAACGACGCACGCCAATAGGTTAAAATTTCTAAAGGACAGCCGCTCATTCACGGCCAATAACTTTCCGTGTTGACCGAAAACAATGTCACCATCGTAGATCATTCTTCCGGCTTCGTTGCCGAGATGATTGACAAACAGGTAGGTGCAATTGAATTGTTCAGAACCATCGATGATGACTTCCTTTTCCCGCCGGGAGCATTTCCCCAGGGCAAAATGACTTGCGCTGGGATTCAGTATCAAATTGACCTTTCGTTCGAGGAGGCGGCGGCCCGGCCGGTGTGTACTCCAGGCATCCTCGCATATTTCAAATCCAAAAAGAATCCCGTGACTTTCATATACCAAATCACCCACCCTGACTTTCCTCTCACCCAGTAGAATCTCGCTCACTTTTCCTTCGGGCCATGGGTGGAACCAGCGGGGTTCATAGTGTACGCCTTCCTTGGCGAGATTTTGTTTTAAGGTTATACCGAGAATTTCTTTGTTCCGGATGACGCAAACTCCATTGTAGGTAATTTTATTGAGTCGTATCGGCAGGCCAATGCAAACGAGAATGTTGTCACAGAAGGGAAGAATTTTCAAAAGCTTCTCCTCCGCGGTTTGGGCAAGCCAGTCACTGAGAAACAGGTCCTCGCAACCGTAGCCGGTCAGGCAAAGTTCTGGCAAGCAAAGCAGTTGTACCTGTTGTTTTTGTGCTTCGCCAATAGCTGCCAAAATATTGGAGACGTTATTCTCCCAATGGATGGGAATTTGGTTTAGCGTCGCGCCAGCTATTTTAAGCGTACTCATTGCCTTTGTGGACATAACCGTAAATATTCAAACTATGTTCAGTTGCTCGCAGGTTTTCAAGGCGGCATCCTGTTCGGCCTTCTTCTTGGTGTATCCATAACCGGTAGCGTATGGCTGATCATCGATTACTACCTGAATCGAAAACTCTTTCTGGTTATTTGACTTCTTTGTTTCGATCATTTCAAACCGTACCGATTTATTCTCCCGTTGTGTCCACTCGATGATTTTGCTCTTGTGGTTTACATTTGTTTGGATCACCTGCTCCAGATTGAAGTGCGGTTGAATGAGTTTATCAACCACAAATTTTTTACAGCGGAGATAACCCTTGTCGAGGTACACAGCTCCCACGATGGCCTCAAGGGTATTGCCCAGCACCACCTGCTGAAGCTGTATATTTTTTTGATCGAACTGCACAATGAGGTTGATTCCTATTTTCCGTGCGAGCACATTCAGCGAATCGCGATTAACGATACGTGAACGAATCTCCGTAAGAAATCCTTCATCTTGAAAAGGATACTTCTTAAACAGATAGTCAGCGACAGCAGCACCCAGGATAGCATCACCAAGATATTCCAGCCGTTCGTTGGATTCCCGGAAGCCAGTTGTCTCTTTTGCCCGGCTCGTGTGGAGGGTTGCAAGTTTGTACAGTGAAAGATTCGAGGGAGTAAAGCCTGTGATTGTCCGGATAGCCGTAACCAGTTTCCGTTCTTCTTTCTTGGAACGCCTACCGGGGATTTTTAGTAAGTTCCACACGCAATGTCTTACTCAGCTTTTTTAATAATAACGGAGGCATTATGTCCACCAAAGCCAAAGGTATTGCTCAACGCGATTTTCACGGGGCGTTTTTGGGCTTTGTTGAAAGTAAGGTTGAGTTTGGGATCCAGACCTGCATCATCAACGAAGTGATTGATGGTAGGAGGTATAATGCCTTCGTTGAGCGCCAGCAGGCATGCGATGGCTTCAATGGCTCCGGCGGCACCCAACAAGTGCCCAGTCATTGATTTTGTGGAGCTGATGTTCATCTTAAAGGCATGCTCACCAAAGACTTTTTCGATTGCTTTGATCTCGCCTAAATCACCAAGCGGCGTAGAGGTGCCGTGCGTATTGATGTAATCAACATCCGAAGCTTTGATGCCTGAATCTTTCAGAGCAAGTTGCATTACCTGAATAATACCTGCACCTTCCGGATGCGGCGCCGTAATATGGTAGGCGTCCGCTGTCATCCCCCCACCCAATATTTCTCCATAGATTTTGGCTCCGCGCGCTTTGGCATACTCGTACTCTTCAAGCACCAGGGCGCCAGCACCTTCTCCCAGGACAAAGCCATCCCGGTCTCTGTCATACGGACGGGACGCGGTTTGGGGAGAATCGTTACGCTCCGAGAGCGCTTTCATGGCATTGAATCCACCGACGCCAGCTTCGCATATCGCGGCCTCTGATCCGCCGGTGATCATGACGTCTACTTTACCCAGACGCAAGTAGGTGAAGGCATCGTAGATTGAGTTGGTAGAAGATGCACAGGCAGAAACGGTGGCGTAGTTGGGCCCGCGAAAACCGTACTTAATAGAAATATGCCCCGCGCTGAGGTCAGGGATCATCTTCGGAATGAAGAATGGATTGAAGCGAGGTGTGCCGTCGCCTCGTGCAAATGATTTTACTTCTTCCTGAAATGTAGTGAGTCCGCCAATGCCGGATCCCCAGATCACGCCTACGCGGTCAGGGTCAAGGGCTTTGAGCGGGAGGTTTGAATCTTTGACAGCTTCGTCGGCCGCTACAAGTGCGTATTGGGCGAAGGGGTCCATTTTTCTCGCCTCTTTCCGCTCCATGAAGTTGGTCGGATCGAACCCTTTCAGTTCGCATGCAAACTTTGTCTTGAAGAGCGCAGCATCAAACTTGGTGATAGGTGCCGCGCCGCTTTTGCCCTCCTTCAAACCTTCCCAATACTCCGGAATCGTGTTGCCGATCGGCGTGAGTGCACCTATCCCAGTGATAACTACCCGTTTAAAATTCATACTGAAAGGTTGAAGTCAGGGAATCAGAATAATTACTCCTGAATTATTTCTTCGCGTTTTGCTCGAGATAGGCAATGGCCTGACCGACGGTCGCGATGTTCTCTGCCTGGTCGTCTGGAATGGAGATGTTAAATTCTTTTTCAAACTCCATGATTAACTCGACAGTGTCCAGTGAATCAGCACCAAGGTCATTGGTAAAACTTGCCTCTGGCGTTACTTCCGATTCTTCTACTCCCAGCTTGTCGATAATGATCTGTTTTACTTTTTGTGCGATGTCAGACATGTGTGTAAGGTTTAAGGTATTTTAAAAATCTGCGCAAAGTAAGAGATTTGGAGCCATATTGTCAAACTTTTTACTTTTCCACTGAACTGTCAAATGTCTGCAAAAATCAAGAAAAATAAGCTTGAGATTGAGTACACCTATGATTTTGAATTACTGGGTGTTCGTACTTCTTTAAAAGGGTACAAACTTGCCTGGCACCTCAATAAAATTTTGAAGACCAACTTTGTGAAGCAAGATGATTTGGTTGTTCACTTTAAGAAGGGGCTCATTGGATCGCATGATCATTATGCCTACAGGACTCCGCTAAATGAACTTCATCTTTTTAGAAACCGGCCCGCGGACAGCGAAAATGCCATTCCTGAATTAGTGCCGGAGTTCCCCCATTTTGATTTCATTCTGATGACGCAAAGTGAGGAAAGCTTGTCTGGCAATCGATTGCAGGAATACTTGCGGGGTATTCCTTCCATTGAATTGGTCACTTTGATACCTTTGACCTCCTTAAAATCAAAGGACAACTTTATTTTTTAATAAATCGTCCGGACTTTAGCGCCTCACAGAATATAATTACCGCATGGAAAAAGCTTCTCATAATAAGACTAAGATCGTTGCTACCGTAGGGCCCGCATCCAGTTCCAAAGAGATGCTTCGCGCGCTCATCCAGGAAGGTGTCGATGTATTTCGTCTGAATTTTTCTCACGGCACCCACGACGACCACCAAAAGGTGATCAACTTTGTGCGGGAGCTCAACGAAGAAATAGGCACCCGCATCGCGTTATTGCAGGATCTGCAAGGCCCGAAAATTCGTGTGAATGAAGTGAAGGAGGGCACGATTCTCAAGCAACATCAAATACTGACTATCACGACACGTGAAGTGATCGGTGACCATGAAATCGTAAGCACCAGTTATAAAGGCTTGCCTAGGGATGTGAAGCCGGGCGATATGATCCTGATCGATGATGGTAAAATCGAATTGAAAGTTAAAGAAGCAAGAGAGATTGACGTAGTATGTGAAGTTATCTATGGCGGCCCACTCAAATCACGCAAAGGGATTAATCTTCCATTTTCAAAAGTGTCTGCCCCTTCGCTCACTGAAAAAGATTTGATAGACCTGGAGTTCGGGCTGAAGAACAAAGTAGACTGGGTGGCACTTTCATTTGTAAGAAAAGCAAAAGATATTGATATTCTCCGGGGCATTATTGAAGAACACAAATCCACGACCCGGATAATTGCAAAAATTGAAAAGCCAGAGGCATTGGAAAATATCGATGCCATTCTCGCCGCAACGGATGCCGTCATGGTAGCGCGCGGTGACCTGGGTGTGGAGATATGGCTCGAGGAAGTTCCGATGGTGCAGAAGATGCTAGTCGAAAAGTGTAATAAACTCGCCAAACCGGTGATCGTCGCCACCCAGATGATGGAGAGCATGATAGAAAATCCACGGCCCACGCGCGCAGAAACAAATGATGTCGCGAATGCCGTCATGGACGGGGCCGATGCACTAATGCTCTCCGCTGAAACAGCGGCTGGAAAATATCCACTGGAAGTAATCCGCAGTATGGTTCGCACCATCGGTTCGGTGGAAAAGCAGGCCAACCTCTACTACCGCTTCCGCGAAGTGGATGCTCATTCTCCGAGCTTCATTCATGACAGTTTGATTCTGGCTGCCTGTAAACTCGCCAAGGAAGTCAATGCAAAGGCAATTGTTGGAATGACTGCTTCAGGGTACACGGCATTCAAATCTTCATCGCACCGCCCCAACGCCAATATTTTTGTCTTTACCGGAAATAAATCCATTCTAAACACGATGAACCTCGTGTGGGCGACACGAGCTTATTATTACGAAAAGTCAGACTCAACCGATGAGACGATTGCCGATGTACAGGAAATACTCAAGCGCGAAGGCCACGTTAAATCCGGAGATATTTTCATCAGCCTGGCCAGCATGCCGATCCATGAGCGCAGCAGGACGAATATGATGAAGGTGAATGTGGTGAAGTAGCCTCACCCCAGCCTTCTCCCAAGAGGAGAGGGAGGCTGATCCCTTCTTCTTGAGGAAAAGGGTCAGGGCTGAGGTTGCACTAGCAAAACCTCCTCCCGCTCCACCACCACTGCTCCGGCAGGGTCTCCTTTTCGCTTTCGTACAAATTTCTTTGGGGTGACTGCAACGGGGCATAATGATTCGTTTTTTCGTTTGGAGTAGTATGCGGCTAGTCCGGCTGCCCGTTCGATCACATCCTTTGGGAAAGGCTTCCCAGCCTGGAACTTGAGCAATACATGCGACCCTGCAACGTCTTTCGCATGCAGCCACAAATCCTCTTTGAAAGAATACTTGAGCGTGAGCGTATCATTGGCGCCCGCATTTTTGCCTACCCATATCTTAAATCCTTTGAACTCAAATTCATGATAGGGTAAGGATTGTTTTACCTGCTTGTCCGGTGTTTGTTTCAGGAGAATAACCGAAATTCTTTTTAGTGAAGAGACGTCAGCTGCTATCTGGAGAGCGGAACGCCAATCACCCAGCTGTTGCATTTCATTTTCTTTCCGCTGTATTGATTCTTTTAAACTACTGATTTCAATCGCCTGGTTTTTTGCCTTGCGATAGAAAACTTCAGCATTTTTCTGTGGGCTCAGTTCCTTTCTGAGTTTGATAGCAATGGGCCTTAGATCATCATAAAAATTTTCAACATCAATGTTTTCGAGTCCGGGACCAATCTTATTTAGATTTGCCATGATCAGGTCGGCCCATTGTTTAAAATGGTCATCACCCTCCAACGCTCTCAATTTTTGACTTGTTTTTTCCAGGAACGATTCACCTTGTTTTAATTTACCGTGTACGTGCGCCAGGAGGTGCAGCTTTTCTTTCTGAAAAGCAGCGCTGGAAACCCGGCTAATAAAGAATTCATTGATAGCATTAATCGGATCTGTAAATGTTTTTACAGTGTTGCTGGAAGGTAAGAGAGAGAATACGAATGTGCCTTCTTTTTCAAGTAGATAATAGCCTGGTTTTTCCAGGCAGGTGAGTGCTTCCTGCAGGAGTCGCCACTTGTTTTCCGGATCTAATTCATCAAAGCGGTGCTCATTCAAATAACTCCATACCGGTTTTCCAAAGGTGAAATAGGCCGACAGAAGATTTGACTGGTGTTGTAAAAAATTTCCATAACTCCAGTCGATGGACCGGTCCAGATCGTTCAATCTCAATTCAAGATCGGCGTGAAAGTTATTTCTGAAAATCTCCTGGGCCCTTTCACCGGCAAACCATACAATATTGGCCCGGGCAGAATGCATTTTAAAGACCAATGTATTTTCATTTTCCAGGAGCATGGCAAAACTGCGCTCGTTGAAAAACTGCCGGATGCCGGTGACCTTATTCATCACCAACGGGTGGAAAAGGTCCACGCTATTCTTTTTTGCCCGGTTATACGAGCTTGGAAACGATAAGCATTGAAATTCAGGTTGCAGGCTTGCTTTAATAAAAAAAGACGTTGCTCCGTCGTTCAACTCAATGACCAATTCATCTTTATTCTGACTGAAACAAGAAACAAGGGTGAAGCCAATGATCCGGTTAGCCAGTTCAGCGCTGAGGTGCCGCAGGAAGTAATAATTGTTGTGCAAAATGAATGGATTAATTTCTATTTTGTAATGTTTTGAACCCTTAATGAAACATAGGAGATCACATAGTAGGGTTTACTCCGATGAAGGACTATGCGCTTTATGTTCTATGTGGTTAAATTTATTCTGTTATTTAACATGACAAAACAGGATTTAGTCGTGACTGCTTGTCAAGCATGGTTGACAAATCAGACGCTACAAAGTAATGCTTAGCCCGTCATACGCCAAAGCGATGGATCTGGAAAGCTCTTTTTCTATTAGTTTATGAGTTCCCAGCTTGTGGCTGATGTGAATGAAATAGGTTTGCTGAGCACCGATTCGTTTGGCAATTCCGATGGCCTGTTCAAGATTAAAGTGTGAAACGTGTTTTTCCCGTTGCAGCGCGTTAAGTGCAAGGATTTTTGTTCCTTCTAATTTTTTAAAGGTTTCCTCCGGAATGAAATTCGCATCGGTGATGTAGCTAAAATCGTTAATCCGAAAACCAAGAACCGGCATGTGTAAATGTTGTACGGGTAAGGGTGTAAATGTCACGCCGGAAGCTTCAAAGGGTTGATCGGTTATTTCAATCAGATCAAGCAGTGGGATGCCCGGGTATTTCTGAGGCTCAAAGGCATAATAGAATTCAATCCGCAACTGTTCAAGTAACTGCTTTTGACCATATACCGGCATGTTCATTCTTTGAAGAAAATTGTAGGCCCTGACATCATCAAGCCCGGCGGTATGGTCTTTATGTCCATGCGTAAAGATGACAGCATCCAGACGTTTGATATTTTCTTGGAGCATCTGCTGGCGAAAATCGGGTCCGGTGTCGATGACAAAACTTTTCCCGTTTGCTTCAATATGCACGGATGTGCGAAGGCGCTTGTCACGATAATCGAGGGAACGGCACACGTCGCAATCACACCCGATCACGGGCACGCCTTGTGATGTACCGGTTCCAAGAAATGTAATTTTCAATGACTAAAGTTTCACTTCTTCCTGGGATAGTTCTTCGTAGAGCTTGAGGTTTTTCTCACTGAATTTGGTGGTGTTCAGCGGCACCGTCCGGAGGATCTCCAATAAGATGTTAATCTTGCCCTCCGTGGTAAAAAACTTGTTGACAATGATGATCTTTTGGTCGTGCAGCAGGCAGTATCCTGATTTGAAATTTCCTTTTTCGTAGCGGAGAAAATAATCCGATTCGGCAATGAGGTCTTCCAGTTTTATAAGGAATTGATTCGTGTATTTAATCATTCGTAGTAGCGAATTTTTGTTTGCAAGGTAGGATTTAAAGCTAAAAGCTAAAAGGATAAAGTTGGCCGTCACGGCTTTTTACTTTCTACTTTCCACTTTAAGCTTTTTCTTTACACGATGAGTACCAAGAATCTGATTGTGATCGCGGGACCTACCGCAGTGGGGAAGACGGGATTGGCCATCAAATTGGCCGAATTCTACAAAACTGAAATCATCTCGGCCGATTCACGACAGATTTATAAAGAACTGGAAATAGGTACCGCCAAGCCTTCACTTGAAGAATTATTACACGTGAAGCATCACTTTATCAATACGAAGTCAGTGGAGGAAGAATACGACGCAGGCACGTTTGGCAGGGAAGCCCGGGAAGTCATTGATGAACTCTTCAAAACACATGACCAGGTAGTGATGTGCGGGGGTTCGGGACTCTATATCAAATCAGTGCTGGAAGGTTTTGATAACCTTCCTGATGTGCCTGCGGAAATCCGGATCAAGATTGTGGACGAATATGGACGGAAAGGCTTAGGCTGGCTGCAGGAGGAAGTAGCAACACAGGATCCCGACTATTTTGAAGTAGTAGACCGACAAAATCCGCAACGCCTTATGCGTTCGCTGGAAATAATACGAAGTACAGGCAAGGCATTTTCAGGATTCCATAAAAAGAAAAAAATTGATCTTCCATTTTGTGTAGTCAAGATCGGCCTGGAACTGGGTCGCTTGGAATTGTACGAACGAATTGACAAACGGATGGATAGCATGGTTGAAAAAGGGGTGTTCGACGAGGCTGAAAAATTCTTTACCCTTCGTCAGCGTAACGCATTACAAACGGTAGGCTACCTGGAGGCATTTGGATTCTTTGAAGGAATGTATGACCGTGAGGAGGCGATTCGGCTGATGAAAAGAAATTCGCGCCGGTATGCCAAGCGACAGCTGACTTGGTTTAGGAAAGACAAGGAGATTCGTTGGTTTCATCCGGAGGATTGGAATGGGATTTTGAATTACATAATAGATAAACTTGTCGGCTGATCCATTTAAACCCTATGTGTACTAGTCCTACTTTGTCATATTTAGATTTTTTGGGTCACAACGAGCACGATAACACAACGAGTACAACGAAACAGAGCCAAGGATCCGTTGGACCTCGATTTCGTAGTGCTCGTAGTGGTTCGTTGTGTTCTTCGTGACCATACTTCTGATTCGCTCTTCGGGCTGCAACCTTATGCTATTCATTAGATTGCCTAACTTGACAAAGTAGTACTAATGGTTAAACCATTTTATG
>JANXYC010000091.1 GCA_025350305.1 Cyclobacteriaceae bacterium
TTACCTCTTTGCCATTGGTGTAATCGGAACGGGTTTTTTAGCCATTCCTGTTTTGAGCGGCTCCCTCTCGTATATCATCTCCGAGGCGTTTGGCTGGGAAGAAGGGCTGGACAAAAAATTTCATGAAGCCCGGGGGTTTTACATCGTGATTATTGTTTCCCTCATTATTGGACTGTTCATACATTACCTTGGTATCAGTCCGATTCAGGCACTCATTTATTCGGCCATCCTATACGGTATCACCTCACCGGTAATCATCGCCATTGTCTTACACATCTCAAATAATAAAAAAGTGATGCGGGAATTTACCAACGGGAAATGGTCAAATATTTTAGGGGTTTCAACATTAATATTAATGACACTGGCGGCGTTGATTTTGCTTTATTATCAGTTTCTTGACTGAATTCCCAATTGCTCAAAAATCCGACAAAGTAGTTGAATCCTTCAGCCATTCTAAATAACTTACCACTATGAAAACTATCCAGCTACCATTAATCTGCTCGCTACTCATTCTGGTTTTTGTTTCGTGGAAATATCCATCTCCCCCCATTACGGAAATGAGCAGCACTGCCGAGTCTACGGTCTCATTCTGCGGGGCCTACGGTGACTATGTTCCTGATCCTATTGACACAACCCGACCCGTTGCTCCATGGCTTCCTAACCTTGGAACCCTTCATCATCCGATTACTACATCCTCGAAAAGGGCCCAGGAATTTTTCGACCAGGGCCTGAAATTATGTTATGCCTTCAATCATAAGGAAGCGCACCGATCTTTTATGGAAGTCGCCCGGCTGGATCCGCACTGTGCGATGGCCCATTGGGGTCAGGCTTTTGCGTTGGGATCGAATCTAAATGACCCAATAAATCCCGAAAGGGAGGAGCGCGCCTATAAAGCTGTACAAAAAGCATTGGCCCTTATCGAATATGCCAACGGGGCTGAAAAGGATTATATCATCGCCTTGAGCACCCGGTATAAACTCCCTCCGCATACTGAAAGAAAAGAACTCAATCAGGCATTTGTACTGGCTATGAAAGGTGTTGCAGAAAAATACCCCGATGATGCCGATGCCAACGAACTATATGCCGACGCATTGATGCTCACGATACCATGGAATTATTGGGACAAGAATGGAAATTTTTTACCACCTGCTGCCAAAGCGAAAAATGTATTGGAGAACATTATAAAACGATTTCCTGATCATCCAGGAGCCCATCATAGTTATATCCATTTAGTGGAAGCTTCCAGCAATCCCGCTGTAGGGTTGGCGAGTGCAAATGCGCTGGAGGCATTGATGCCCCAGGCAGGTCATTTGATTCATATGCCCTCACATATCTACATAAGGACGGGGCAGTATCAAGCAGTCATTGAGCACAATAAACGGGCGGTAAAGGCAGACGAGGCGTACCTGGCGACATGCAGGGTGGAAGGTATGTATCCACTTCGCTACTATCCACACAATATCCATTTTCTTACACATGCGTACGCATTCACCGGTCAAAGTGCCAAAGCAATTCAGGAGGCCAACAAACTGGTGACGCTGGTGGGTTCTTCAAACGCACCCCAGCAGCAACGGGTTTTCGGAGCACACTACTTTGTGTATGCACGGTTCGGACAATGGAATGAAATCCTTACGCTGCCAAAGCCCGACGATAAGTTATTAGAGACTCGGATAAAATGGCACTTTGTACGTGGATTGGCTTTTCTACGAATAGGAAACCTGGAACAAACACAGCACGAAATCCAGATTTTGGATTCTCTTAATTCGCTTGAAATTCTAAAAAAACAATTCGCAAAGTATAATAGCCTTGATAAAGTTTGTCCGGTTGCCGTGAACTTGTTGAAAGGTGAGTACTACTTGACATCTGATCCACAGCGCGCCTTGACTTTTTTGAAAGAAGCAGTGAATCAAGAACTTGAATTGATTTATGATGAACCTCCAGTATGGGGTTTAGGAGTTTCTGCCAGGCATTATTTGGGTGATGCTTATCTGAAAATGAAGATGTATCCGGAAGCAGAAAAGGTTTTCACTGAAGATTTAAAAGTATACCCTCATAATGGCTGGGCTCTTTTCGGGTTAAGGGCAGCATTGACCTCTCAAAACAAAAAAATGGAGGCCGCCGATGCTCATAAACGATTCAACGAGGCTTGGAAGTATGCAGATGTAGAAATCAACAGTTCCATTTTTTGATCAAATACGTCCTGCTAAATTATAGTTCGTAGATCCGTTGTAGCATAATGTCAAATGGAAGCATACCCAAAGTTTTATTTATACCAACGCCTCGTCCAAAGCAAACTCTTCATTGATAACCATTTTGCCGATCCGATCAATCTGAATGATATTGCCGACGAAGCCAATTTTTCAAAATTTCATTTTATCCGACTGTTCAAAAAGACATATGAAAAAACACCTCACCAGTATTTAATTTATGTAAGGATTGAAAAGGCCAAAGATCTTTTAAAAACAATGGCCCTTGTTTCGGAAGTTTGCTCAGCAGTTGGATTTGACAGTGTCAGCTCATTCACAGACCTTTTCAAAAGGCTGGTTGGACAAACACCATCGGCTTATCAGATCCATCAACACACAATCAAGTTGGACATTATAAGGACTCCACTAAAATACGTTCCAAATTGTTTTGCAGAACAACATGGATGGACAAAATCGGTGCCCGTCGAGGTTTATTGATTGCACACATGCCTGACTTGAGCTTTGATATCCTTAGTGGGGAGCATTCTCCCGCAGATTTCGGAGATTAACGCAGATTTAAAACGCAGATTTGCATTTTGATCCGCGAAAATCCGCGCGATCTGCGGGAAATGAATCTGAGCTGTATCAAAATGACGCAGTTTCACAACCAGGATAATCTTTTAGATGGAATTACCACTAATTCCTTTTGTCCGTGGCAATCTGTGCCAGCTGTGGCTAATTAAAATTCTAAAATGAAGAATAGCAATTTTCAAGAAGGGTCATCCTTCCACATTGATGATTTTTGTTCATACCAAACAAGGAAATACCATGATCACCAAAATGAACCACGTGAGCATCTTCGTGCTCAACCAGGACAGTGCCCTTGACTTTTACGTCAACAAACTCGGATTTAAAGTTCATACCGATGCTGCCATGGGGCCCGGTGCCCGATGGTTAACCGTTACCCCACCCGAACAGCCCGACCTCGAGATCACGCTCATGGCCATCAGTGAGGGAATGATGTTTAAAAAAGAAGCTGCAGAACAAATGCTGGAACTGGTTAAGAAAGGCACTTTTGGTTTTGGCGTTTTTCAATGCAATGACCTCCTCGCTACTTATGAAGAACTTAAAGCAAAGGGGGTGGTGTTTACAAAGCCACCCAAGAAAGAGTTCTACGGATTTGAGGCGTTATTTAAAGATGATTCGGGAAATTGGTTTTCGCTCGGGGAAAAAAGTAAATGAGAATGGAGAAGTTGAGAATGAGGGTGTGTTATCGTTAATTCCTCTCCTCAAACAAACCGAAGGAATAGCATTTGACAAAATAGGCAATGCTAAAGGCAAACAGCCAAGACCCAAGACCCAATAGCCAACAGCCCCTAATCCTCAAACTCTGGAAAATCTTCCAGAAATTTTCCCTCCTGTCCCGGTTTGGGCGCCAGGCAGCAATAGTGGACCATCCCGTTGGTCACGGCGAGATACTTTGCCCCGATGGTCATGTTGTAGATTGCCACCTGGTTAAAAGCCCGCTGGCTCAGCTTTATGGACGGCGACTTGCACTCGATCAGCATCCATGGCTTCCCCTCGCGGTCATAAACAAGAATGTCGGAGCGCTTTTGCAAGGTGTTGTAGGTGAGGCTGCTTTCGATGCGAAACAGGGATTTGGGGTAACCGTGGTCCTGAATCAGGTGATTGACAAAATGCTGACGCACCCACTCCTCGGGTGTGAGTACTACAAATTTCTTGCGTGCTCCATCAAAAATCCAGACTTTTCCTTCACTCTTCTTAACTTTGAACGAATAGGCGGGAAGATTGAGGGGGGTCATGAGATTCAACGAAAGTAAATTAAATGAAAACGAAAGAACAAATTGTAGAGAATTGGCTCCCTCGCTACACGGGCCTGCCACTGGATGCCTTTGGGGATTACATTCTGCTTACCAACTTTGATAACTACGTTCGGAAGTTTGCTGAGTGGCATAACGTGGAAGTTCATGGCCAGGACAAAGCCATGCGCAGTGCAACCGCAGAAGGCATCACCATCATCAATTTTGGGATGGGCAGTCCCAATGCCGCCACGATTGTTGACTGTCTTTCTGCAGTGAAACCAAAAGGATGCCTGTTCCTGGGAAAGTGCGGGGGATTGAAAAAGAAGAACGACCTCGGTGATTTCATTCTTCCCATTGCGGCTATCCGCGGTGAGGGTACATCGAACGATTATTTTCCGCCGGAGGTTCCTGCCCTCCCGTCATTTGCCTTGCAAAAAGCCATGTCCACTACCATCCGCGACTACAACCAGGACTACTGGACCGGCACGGTGTATACCACCAACCGGAGAGTTTGGGAATGGGATGAGCAGTTTAAAGAATATTTAATAAAGATCAGGGCCATGGCCATTGACATGGAAACAGCTACCATCTTCAGCACTGCGTTTTACAATGAAATTCCTGCCGGTGCGATCTTACTCGTTTCTGATCAGCCGATGGTACCTGATGGGGTGAAAACAGAAGCCAGCGATAAAGTAGTAACCGCGAGTTTTGTCGATCTTCATCTCAAAATCGGAATAGACTCATTGAAACAATTGATCAACAAAGGGATGACAGTAAAACATTTGCGGTATTGAATATTTCGGAAAGCTGGACCACCTATTTCGGGAAGGTCAGTACCTACTTGTTTCGGGAATGATCTGTACCGCTCCCCTGGGTACTAAAATTTGATGCCATAAAGGTATTAGTTTTTCTTAGAGTTAGAAGTTGATTTTTGTGCGTAGCGATTCTCCCTTCAATTCGATTCGGTTTGCGTTGGTTAAGAGTCTGTCCATGATAGCATCTGCAAGAGTAGGTTCAGTCAGCCAGAACGGTTGATGATGTGCTGAAATCTGCAACCGGGTACACCCTTACCAAAATCAAAGCAGGTTTCTACCAACGCATTTAAAACGCCTCGTTCGGGGGCTTTTTTTTTGCTCCACCAGTTCAAACCCTTCTACACATTGCAGACTTTGCAACTTTGCATATTATACTATTTTGTATAAATTAATTTATACTTTTTAGTATAGATTGAATACGTTTGTCTATCTTCGCAATTGAAAGTTTGCATTAAACACCA
>JANXYC010000118.1 GCA_025350305.1 Cyclobacteriaceae bacterium
ACACCAATGCACATCGTAGCGAGCCCGTACTTTATTTTCCGTTTCCTCATTTCATGAATCAACGTAGCGCTGATGCGGACGCCGCTGCAACCCAACGGGTGGCCGAGGGCAATGGCGCCGCCGTTTACATTGACGATCGCGGGGTCCAGTTGAAGATCACGGATGCAGGCAAGGGACTGTGATGCAAAGGCTTCGTTGAGTTCGGCTAATCCCAGATCAGAAATTTTTAAGCCCGCGCGCATCAAGGCCTTTTGAGTAGCCGGTACCGGCCCGATACCCATGGTAGCCGGATCGACACCTGCCACTGCCATGGAAACAACCCGCGCCAGCGGTTTCAGATTAAATTTTTTTACAGCCTCTTCGCTCGCTACAAAAGAAGCAGCAGCACCATCGTTGATGCCGGAGGAGTTGCCAGCGGTCACGGAGCCGCCGTCGCGAAAAGCAGGTTTAAGTGAGGCGAGTTTTTCCAGCGTAGTTTCCCGCGGGTATTCATCGCGGTTGAAGATTATTGTCTCTTTGCCTTTCGTAACGTTTACCGCAACACGTTCTTCATTGAATTTGCCCGCCGCCTCCGCGCTGAAATATTTTTGTTGAGACTCCAATCCGAATTTATCTTGTTCCTGCCGGCTGATCTTCCATTTCTCCGCGACGTTCTCCGCTGTTTCACCCATAGTAAATGGATAATACAACCTGGCTAAAACCGGATTGGTAAAACGCCACCCGAGTGTCGTATCATACATTTCACTCTTACGTGAAAACGGTTCTTCCGACTTGGCCAACACAAAAGGTGCGCGGCTCATACTCTCCACGCCTCCGGCGAGATAAACGTCTCCGTTGCCGGTCATAATTGCTTGTGCGACGTTCATGATCGCCTGTAATCCCGAAGCACAGAGACGATTGACCGTTACCCCCGCGACGGATGTTGGAAGTCCGGCAAGAAGCAAAGCCATCCTCGCCACATTCCGGTTATCCTCGCCGGATTGATTAGCAGCGCCGAAGATAACATCTTCAATCTGACCGGGATCGATAGAGGGATTTCGCTTCGCCAGTTCATGAATGACATGCGCTGCCAGGTCATCGGGACGAACGCTGGAAAGTGTTCCACCGTATTTGCCGATGGGAGTGCGGAGGATGTCGACGATGTAAGCTGTTTTCATGGGATGCAATTAAAAAGAAGGCCAACATTATTCATAGGGTATTCTTAGTGACTTGGAGTCGTAATGGTCACAAAGACCTTTAGGTTTGAAAAGTCATTCAATCTAAGTACGGGTATACAAAGAAATGCAAAATTTCGTACACCCAATTCATCCCGATACCGATCGGGATAAAACTAAAGTGGACTCTTGAATATGGGACTGGATTGCGTTATTTTCAAGTTTTATTAGGGCAGAACTACCTGAAAAGTTTCGATAAGATTAAAAGTTCGTTGTTCAAGGCAGACCTTTCACAAGGATGAAATATTTAAAAGTTCCACCGAAGGAAGTTGAGCAACTTCATCTGAAAACATTTGATGAATTAGTTGGAGGTATTAATCCACCAACGTTATTTGGATTAAATCATTATGAGCGACATAAAACTATTTGAATCAAAGAAAGTACGAACTCATTGGAACGAAGGGACAGAGCAATGGACGAAAGTAAAATGATTGCCTCGCAAGGCGGAACTATTGCAGGAAACACCAGGAAAGGAAATTGAAGCGAAGACCGGAAAGAAAGTTGTGAGCAAGTTTAATGCAAAGCAAATAACCGGGAGGAAACCAGAGAAAAAACTAAAATAAACTTTGCCTTGGGCCTGTGACACAACCGTGCGGCTGGAAGTACCACGTGTTTTGCATAGCGGTCTTCAGCGTCCCGTGCATATTTTCGACCGTCTCGGGAGTGTACTGACTTTTATGGCAAAGCCAGGATTCTTTGCTCCTGGCATAATCGGCATCACTCACGGCAATGGTTACTGTGAGAAAGCTTTTATCGACACTGGCCAGTTGCATGGCCGCTTCTTTGGAGATTTTATCGGTGGGAATGGCGGAATAATACAACTGTGCGGGCCTGGTCCACGACTGGCTTTCAAAAACTTCGGTGACCACCGAGCCCACGAGGCGGTGATCATGATGACCCGTCCAGCCGGAGGCACCCCAGGTGAGTACCACATCAGGTTTTAATTCGGTGAATAATTTCTTCACGCCTTTGCGCAGGGAATCCAGTTGCTCGTTTAGCGCACCCATCCCTTCGCCCATTTTCAACTGGTCGTGCAGGCCGAACATGATCGGTGGGTTAATGCCGAGTTTTTCGGCTGCACATTGCAGCTCCAGTTTTCTGGCCGCTGCAAGACTGTCACCAGCCGGAATTTTCGCATGGGCGTTGATTCCCAGGCGGCCATCGGTTGCGATGCACAAATACACGTTCACGCCTTCTGCCGCATACTTGGCCAACACGGGACTAACAGTGGCCTCATCGTCCGGATGGGCGAAGATGGCGAGCAACGTGCGAGGGCCGTTGGCTGGTGATTGGATTTCGGAGCCCGACGGGCCGCATTGGGTGAGCAGGGCAGCAGCAACCACGGCAGTAAGTAAATATTTTTTTTCCATGACGTTCCTGTTGGGTGAATGATGATATGAAGATAGGGATTTTGTTCGGTCCTTATTTGACAAACCACCTGATGGGTGCATAGTGTTGAATTGCCACGGCCTTAAGGCCGTGGCAATTTTGAAAGCCAAAAATTCCTACTTTTGTCCTCTTATAAATCAAACTGACAATATTTCAACATCCCTATGTGGCAAAGAAAGCAAACAATATTCCTGGCGCTGACCAGCCTTTGCATGGTGCTCGCGATTTTTTTCCCCGTGTGGGTGGCCTCTGACAACGACGTTGAAAAAATGCTCTTCCCGCTTCATTATACCATCAAA
>JANXYC010000131.1 GCA_025350305.1 Cyclobacteriaceae bacterium
CCACCAAGTATCTCTTTGTCGCGATCCTGATGACAATAAATATTTAGAACTTGCCCTCTCCGGAAAAGCCGATCGCATCATCACCGGTGATCCCGACCTGCTGGTCCTCCATCCATTTGAAAATATTCCGATCATCACACCAAAGGAATTTTTAGATTCGATTTCTTCGTACAAATGATCGGGACGAAACATTGTAGTGAACGAAGTGGCCCATGGAAATGCTTGCCTATTCATGCTTCAGGGTTTCCGCCGGATTTTTATGAACTGCCTTAAAGGTTTGAGTGCTTATCGCCAGAAAGGCAACGATTAAAATCATAAAAACCGGTGTAACAAATGACCACCCACTGAGATCAATATGAAAAGCAAATCCCTGCAACCATTCGCCAATTCCATAGTAGGAAAACGGCAGAGCCAGGCAAGCAGCAATGACAACAAGAAAAAGAAATTCCCTGGTCAGCAATTCAATCAGGCTCAGCGTGGACGCCCCTAGCACTTTCCGTATACTTACCTCCCGGGTACGTTGACTAACGGTAAAAGCAGATAATCCAAACAATCCTAAACAGGAAATAGCTATGGTCAACCAGCAGAAGAAATTGAATAGGCTCACTACTTGTTCATCGCGCTTATACTGACTGGCATAAAAGTCATCTAGAAAAAAATAATCAAACGGATTGTTCGGGAAAAAATTATTCCAAGATCGACGAATGCTAGAAATTGATTGGGTGATGTTCTCATTGTTAACGGCCTTGCCAAGTTTCAGGGACAGCAGTGGACCCGTGTTGGCAGTAAAAAGAATGGGCTGCAGAGCACTTTTCAATGATTGCTGATGAAAGTCATCAATCACCCCAACCACCCTGCACTCATTTGCATTCCAGAAGATAGTAGCGTCAATTGCATCTTCCGTTGCTTCATAGCCTAATTGGTTTGTGGCTTTTTTATTTAGAATAACTGGCTCAATCTTGCTTCCAAAGTGACTCATGATCGGAAAATCGGACATCTCAAAATTTCGTCCGGCCAGTAGCTTGAGTTTATAGACATCAATGAAATCCGGATCCACCACGTTCACGATAAATTCGTGCTTGGGAAGCGATTTATATTTTCCCTTTCGAACAGACCCGCTCCAACCAATTTGCTCTCCAGGTATAGAACTTGAAGTTGTGACTGCATCTATAATGGAAAATCCGTGCAGTTGCCTTTTAAAGCCCGTGAGTTGGGTTAGATAAGTGGAGTCAACATTGGTCGGCCCTTTCACAATCAATGTTTTATTAATGTCAATGCCGAGATCTTCTCCCTGCATGTACTGGAATTGTTGATTAAATACCAGCACGGCAGTGGTTAATCCAATGGCGCAGATAAATTGAAATACAACAAGGGTTTTTCGTAAGAAAAGTATGTCGCCTGATCCTGATAATCTACCCTTTAGGACTAAAGCCGGCTTGTAAGAAGAGATGATTCTTCCGGGATAAAAACCAGACAGAAACACACCAATACAAAATACAACCAATAGAAAATATAGGATAACACCATCGCCCGATTTGAAGATTCCTGGGTAAGAGAAAGAAAGACCCGTAAATTGATAAAAGCTGGGCCCGAATAAATAAACGAGAAGCAATGCAATCAAAACACTAAGCACATTGATAATCATTGCTTCGGTCATAAATTGATAGACTAACTGAGAGCGAGTGGCTCCTGAAACTTTACGAATGCCTACTTCTTTGGCACGGGCGATAGAACGCGAAGTGGCGAGGTTGATATAGTTAATCCACGCAATCAGGAGTATAGCGAAGGCAACAAGCACCAGGAAATAAATAGCTTTAGCATTGCCCCCGGGCTTTATCTCGTCCTGAAGCGATGAGTGGAGATGGATATCTTTAATGTGTTGAAGATCCAACTCGATTCTCGTTTTATTGGTAGCTGTCAAAAAAGTTGAAACTAACCCAGGCAGTTTAGCCTTGAGATTCTTAGAATCAGATCTAGGGGCTAACTGAACATACGTATAGGCGTCAAAGTTTTTGTTTTTGAAATTGCGGTTGGACTCCAAAGAGCCCATCGACAAAAGAATATCAGCATCAATGTGTGAATTGGAAGGGGGATCGACCATAATCCCAGTAACAGTGTAGTCGTGCTCCTCATCGCTACCCTTTAGGAATAGTATTTTTCCCAATGCCTCCTCATCGCCAAAATAACGTTTGGCTGCAGATGAAGATAAGACTAGTGAATAAGGTTTTCTAAGGGCTGTTTCTTTATCACCCTTTACGAACGGGTAAGAAAACATCAACAAGAACGAAGGATCAGCATAGTACAAATGGTGCTCATTAAAAACCCGAACGTTGTTTCCATCCTTGTAATTCAACGTGCAATTAAACCAGAATCGCGTAGAGACTAACCGAGCTGACAGAATGACTTCAGGGAACTTCTCCTTTAGTGCTGGACCCACCGATAAAGAAGACAATGCACTTTGAGATATCGTTTGCCCATCTTCGTAAGTGTACGTGGAAACGCGGTAAATTTCCTTTGCATCCTCGTGATACTGATCGTACCCTAGTTCAAAAAAAACGTATTGAAAAATGAGAATGCAAGCCGCGATGCTAACCGACAAGCCGAAAATGTTGATTGAGGAAAAGACTTTATCCTTCTTCAGTTGGCGAAAGCCTATAATAAAATAATTCTTCAGCATATATACCTGAATTAGATTAAACGAAATTTTATTCCTCAACAAGATCCCCGGCCTGAAAAAACGTATCACATTCCACACTAATCTCCTCTTCGCTCTGGCTTCACCAACTGCTCTTACATCCCCGTAAAACTTCTGAATCAGGTCTCCTTCAATCTCTTCATACAAATGATCGGGGCAGAACCAT
>JANXYC010000132.1 GCA_025350305.1 Cyclobacteriaceae bacterium
CATCTCCTCCAGTAACACATTTTTGTTAATGTTCGCCAGGATAATGTCGAACTTTTCAAGCCAGGAAAAGCTAAGGATGGTTCCCTTGCGGATGGTGATGTTGTTGCACCGGTTTATTTCAGCATTCTCTCTTCCATTTTCGATACTCCACTCGTCTATATCGAACGACTCAATCTTCCTGGCACCACGCTTCGATGCCATCACTGATAAGATAGCCGTGCCACATCCCACATCCATAACTTGCCTATTGTGATGATCGATCTTTAATTGATTTTTGACCATGAGGTACGTCGTTTGATGGTGCCCCGTGCCAAACGACATTTTAGGTGTAATGATGATTTCGTATGGATACTTTTTCTCGATTTTGTGAAACTCTGCGCGGATAAGACATTCGTCTTCAACAATTACGGGATCTACGTTTTTTTCCCACTCTTCGTTCCAATTCTGTTTATGTATTTTATCTTCGAAGAAAATCAACGGTTGCACGTGCTGATATTTTTCCTTTATCAGTTCCAATTGACGTGCGTCTGCTTTTTTCTCTTCGGTGTATGCTTCAAAGCCTTGCTCCGTTTCGAGAAACGTATCGAAGCCGGCCTCCGCAACTTCAGCCATAAGGATTTCAGCAAAGTCGGGATGACAGATGACTTGAAGTCGGGTGTAGTACAAAATATGCTTCGCTAGTAAAAAAATAAGGACTCCAGAGGAAATCGGGCGATCAGTTTTCCACTTCTACAATCATCTCTACTTCAACAGCGATGTTATTCGGAAGGGAGATCATTCCCACTGCAGACCGGGCGTGCTTTCCTTTTTCACCAAAGAGTCCGACCATCAGATCCGAGAAGCCGTTTATGACTTTGGGTTGATCGGTAAAGTCAGCGGTGCAGTTTACCATACCCAGCACTTTTACAATGCGTTTTACTTTGTTGAGATCTCCGATTTCCCCCTTGAGTGTTGAAAGCAAGGCGATCCCTGTTTGTTTTGCAGCCTCGTATCCTTGCTCGAGTGTCATATCCTTGCCGAGCTTACCGGTAATATTGGTTCCATCAGCTTTGGTGGGTCCGTGACCTGACAGATAAATAAGGTTGCCGGTCCGCACAGCCTTGACATAATTAGCGATGGGTTTTTGGGGCAGGAATAATTCAATTCCCATATCTTTCAATTTTTTATCATAATCGGTTTTTTGAGCTGCCAATGGTAAAATGGTAGTGGCCATCAAAAGGAGCGCGAATATTTTTTTCATCGTGTTTATTTTTTTTTCAAAGGTAGAAAAACTACTGCTTAGATACCTGGTTCTGATGATGGGACGTTCCGGCAATCAATAAAACTCAGTGCTGCATAAACATTCGCTGATTGATCGTGGGCAAAAGGAGTTTTAACCCTCGCTTATTTTTACCTGCAATATCGATAAAGGTGCGTGCATACCTCATATTTCCGAGCATGTCATAATAGTAAATAGTCCCAAATTTTCCTTTGTTAAAAGATTGGGTAGTTGTGCTTCCAAGCCAATACCCCTGGCCAGCGATATTGGAAGGGCCAGGCCAAAACGTCAACCAGGGGCTTGAGTAACGATAGTCTATCTGAGAGTCCGGTTGTAAACCAGCAATGGATGGCCTGTTATTCAGGTAAGCAGATTCGGAAGGCAAAATATGAAGACGTAAGGATTTGGTCGCAGAACGAAATTGTCCGTGCGAACGACTCGCGATGAGGAAACAGCACACAAACAGCCAATATAATTTCATCGGCTTCTTTTAATTTAAAGTTACTTAATTTAAATTATCCCCATGTTAGAAGAAAAATTCCGGTGCCCGTGGTGTTTGAAATCCGAATCGTACATCCGCTACCATGATGAGGAATGGGGAGTACCCGTTCACGATGACCGGGTCCATTTTGAATTCCTGGTGTTGGAAGGCGCTCAGGCAGGATTAAGTTGGTCCACGATCCTCAATAAGCGGGCAGGCTATCACAAAAATTTTGCTGCGTTTGACCCACAGAAAGTAGCGCGGTTCACGCAGGCGAGGATTGAAAAAATTTTGAAAGACCCTGGCATCGTTCGCAACCGGCTCAAGGTGCAAGCGACGGTGAACAATGCAAAAAGGTTTCTGGAGGTGCAAAAAGAGTTTGGTAGTTTTGACAATTATATATGGGGTTTTGTGGGGGGTCGGCCGATTATTAACAAACGAAAGACGCTAAAAAACATACCGGCTATCACACGTGAATCAGATGCACTCAGTAAAGACTTGATTAAACGAGGATTTAAATTTGTCGGCAGCACGGTGATCTATGCTCACATGCAGGCATGCGGACTTGTGAATGATCATTTAATTCAATGCCATCGATTCAAAGAAACTCATCTACTGCGCTAAGTATTTCCAAAACGCATACATCCCTAATCCGAGCATCAACATGCCGGGAATAATTTTTATCCATCGGCTGCCCTGCACATAGGGAGCGAGTCGCTGGGCAAAAAAGACAAGTAGCGTCAACAGCGCCATGGCACCAATGGAGGTGCCAAGGACATAACTGTGAAGCAAGCCGGGTGTAGCCAGGTCAATCCAGCCTTGCGCTTTCAGATACGCCGTAAAACCCATCCAGTATGGAATGGCCATGGGATTAAGAATACTCAATACAATTCCACGCCTGAATCCACTTTCATTAAATTTTTTTGCGAATCCGGTTGGTGTACGGGTGGGCCAAAGATTGTAGATACCAAGCGCCGTCATTACGATGGCTGCGATCAATTGGAAATTTTCTACCACTACCGGCGAAGAAGAAATCAGGTATTGAAAATGTACCCCTATCCACGCGTATGGATATTCAATGATAGAAACCGCCAGGGCAAAGCGAAAGGCAATGCCAATTTTCTTTTCAAGACTTAATTGCAGGACAGTGAGGTTGAGTGTGCCCGGGGGAATCGACCCGACGAAACTGAAAATAAATCCCATTAAAAAAACCTTGAGGTAGTCCATGCGTCAGGGTGTTGTCAAAGCCTTAAAGTTTTTATAAATAATCCTGGCCTCCCGAAATGAAATATACGCAACCCCGCGCTTATGATTTTCTTTGCTGATGCGATAGATATCATGGCAATGACGGAACAAAACTCCGAGGGCCACTGAAAATGGAAAGCCCGGTTCGTAAATATGCGCAGGCTCGGCACCACAGCCATTAAGTTCCAATACCTGTACATTCCCTTTTTCAAGATCGTCCAGCGAAGCAACGCGCAAATCAAATCTCCCGAAATAGAAGCCTCCGATTTGCTTGCTTATGCTATCAAAAGAAGCTGAAAGTTTTTCGGTGATGAGTCCATTCTTGTTTAGAAATTTAGTACCCAGACAATGATTGCCGATCGATACTAATTCCATTTTTTCACCCAACGGAATTATAAGCGATAACCGATCCTGGTACTCTACTTTTAGAGAGTTCCACTGAAGTTTGGCGCGTTCTTTTTCAAGAATTAGTGTTTGGAGGGTTTTGACACCATCACCTTCCACACTCAACATTTCTTTGCCCACGATCGAAGTCACCCTTCCAAAAGGTTCGCCTGGATAGCGCACATAAAATACGCCGAATTCCAGCGGCAGATCTACCAATTGCTGTGCGAGGAAATCGATCTTGATTTCTTCTAAATAATTCCCAATATCCAGTTCATTCCTGATTTTTCTTACCATCCATCCCCGCTCACCAAGGTCCGGCTTAAAGATGATCGGAAATGTTAATCCATGCTCGCGCATTTGCTGCAACACCGTTGTTGTCGTAGCCGGTGGTTTTATCAGAATTGTTTTGGGCTTACAAGAAATTGGTACTTTTTCGAGTACCTCAAACTTGGACTCCCCCAACATACCACCCATTAAAATGCCGGGATTGGAAGCCGAGAAATAAACAAGTGACCGCGCCTTTAGCGAAAGCCAAAGCCAATACAGGAAAAGGGGAGCGTGGAGTATGCCAAAAGGCCAGTATTCCCAACTTTTAAACTTGATGAAAAAATTGCTTCTGAAAATCCGGGAGAAAAAATTCATCCACACTCCTCAACGTGAGGCGACTATCGCTTCCTGATGGCGCATGGTGCTGACTGCGATACCAAAATCGGGTGGAAAGCTGACATAGGGAGCTATCTCACGAAGTCCAATCTTCATGATGGCCATGTGATGTACAGCATGCTCAATGTTATAGGTCAGTTCACGAAAAAAATTTGTTTCAATCGTGAGGCAGGCTTCACTATCGCGCTCATAGCCAACTTCTAATTTCAGCGGTTGGTCATTTTTACGCGAGCCGATAAAGTCGCGAATCTGGTTGATCGTATTCAAGGCAATGAACTTGTCAGTCTCAATCAGCTTGTCATGGGCACGTTTATCATAATTCACGACACCCTTCCGGAACCCATGCTCGAGGCATAAAAAAAATTCAAGCGTATGTCGTGTGTGCTGACCAATGGTAGACTTCCCCAAAGCAGCAGAGGACCTGGCAAAATCCTTTTCTTCCAGTTGCTGGATTATGTCCGACAATTGATTTAAGATCGTAGTACAAGCATCTGAAAGCCGCATAGTAGCAAATTTAAAATAAAATTATTCGATTTACGAGTCCCGTTTAGTCCCCGGGTTTTACGGTATAATTTTTTTCCAATGATGATCGCCCTTTGCCTTGAGTTCCGATTCATTTTTGTTCCAATCACTAAGCGTATTGTTTCCCCAAAAATTATAGAAGAGATACAGTTTCCCCTCAAGGATTTTATATGTTTCCGGATCAATCTTCACTTTTTCACCGCTCTCACCCATTGCATAGGCACACCAACCACCATATGCTGGTTCGTATTTTTCCGGTGAAGTTTTAAACTTGGTAAAGTTGTCAATATTGGCAAAATGATAGGTCACCCCTTTATAAGGAAATAGCAAAGTCGCTTTACCTTCGAGGGGTTTGTTATCAAAATAGCTTACCGGGTCATAGCCCTCGATAGCAATATTCTTTTTTATGTTGAAGTGCTTCCGGCGGACATCGTCACTTTGAGCAAGGACACTACTAGTATCGGCTGCTATCATCCAAACCAGTATCCAAAAGAAGGCTCTCATACTTTGTTTCTTTTTTTGATTCGTTTTGTCTAACGGACAGGCCCAAAGTTCGGCTGTTATCTTAAAAGACTTTGTCGCGTTCCATACATTTTCACCCTACTCTTCTTCCGCCATTTCCTTTAAAACAACCCAAACCAATTCCGGCTCAAAGCCCTTTCCAATCGCATAACGGGCTACTTTGTCACGTTTCTTGAAAAGATTAGCCTCTACCATTTGATTGAGTTTCTTTCGGATCAACTCCTTTAGCGTTTTGGTGTATTGTTCATTATCGATTTCCAAAAGACCTTTTTCAATACACTTCGGTGTAATGGCATGGGACTCCAGTTCATGAATGATTTTGTTGCGACCCCATTTTTTCATCCGAAACTTTCCACCGGCAAAGGCTTTGGCAAACCGCTCTTCGTTGAGAAAGCCCTCGGTGATCACGCGAGTAAGAAGTTCCTCCACATCGGACTTAAACAGCCCGTATTCGTATAATTTATTTCGCACCTCTTTGTGCGAGCGCTCCTGATAGGCGCAGTAGTGTGAAATTTTTTCGAAGGCTTGCGCGGGTGTGTATTTTTTTGTGATGGCAGAACCTGAATGCTGAGTGCGCGTCATCTCTCAAATATCCGAACACCAGCCTCCAGAATCAAGTTGCTCAGCCTACGCGAGACGCTTCGGCTGACAAAGCCAGCCTACGCGAGACGTTTTGGGTGGCAAGCCAGCCTACGCGAGACGCTTCGGCTGACAAAGCACAAAGTCTATCCTTTTATCAGTCCTTTATTCTTCAGAATGCTTGTCAGAAACTTCCGCTCATTTTCGCTATTGAAAATTTTGAAGGGAAGGTGAATCAGCTGTGCTTTATTTACAAACAATAGATAATAATCCTTACCTACCTCTGCACGTTTGATTTGATCCCACTTGAGCGGCATCCCTTCGCGGGCATTGAGTTTCATTAGAATCTGCTGACTATTGATTTCATACGAAAAACGTTCAAACAGCATTTTTCCCTGTTCCAATTGAGTGACGCCGTAAAACTGGATGAGCCAAAAGAGCACAAACAAC
>JANXYC010000161.1 GCA_025350305.1 Cyclobacteriaceae bacterium
AAGGTATTCGGGATAGACGATATTCTTTCCGATCCCCATCTCCGGAGTAGGCCAGAACTGGCCTCCTGCACCGCCGATGATGATTCCCGAGTTGATGATTTTAGGACCTGGGATCCATCCCTGTTCGATAGCCTGGCGGAGGGCGGTATCCGCATAGTTGCCATTGTTACCCATGTCGCGCACGATGGTGAAACCCGAGGCGAGCATTTGCATGCCATTCGACGCGGCCTGTATCGCGCGCAAGGCGGTGCTTTCGGTGACATACGTGACATAGTAGATGTTCCGTTCCGGCACCACCTTGTAAGTAAGGGCCAGGTGGTTGTGGGCGTCAACGAGTCCTGGTAAGACTGTCAGTCCAGAAAGATCAATCACTTCTGCGCCCACTGGTATGGTGAGGTTGGGACCGATAGCCTTGAACTTACCATTTTCGATGAGGATGATCTGGTTTAAAAGTAGCGTTCCGGTGGCAGGGTCCACCAGCTTTCCTGCCTTAATCGCCGTTATGGTTGCCGGAGTGGTGGACGACTCCTGCGCCAGGACCTGAGACGTCACGAAAAGCAATCCTAAACACAATCCTATAATTCTTCCAGTTAAAATCATCGCCTTCATAATTTGCACGGTTGGTGGGTTAATTCCTGAAACGTACTAAAAAAACTTATGACTTATGGAATAACTTTTGCGAACGGTCGGAGGGTATTCTCTTTGAAACAGCGGGGTTTCATTTTTTGTGATGTTCTTATTTCTGCGAATATTTGCCAGATGAAGTTCGATGAAGATGTCTTTCGTCACCGCCTGGCACAGACTTCTCCTTTTCCCTTCGGTATAACAATCGAACGCGCGGAAGGAAGCTACCTCTACAGTCCCGATGGCAAGCGTTATTGTGATATGATCTCAGGTATCGGCGTAAGCAACATCGGCCATCGCCATCCCAAGGTCGTTCAGGCTATCAAAGACCAGGTGGATAAGCATCTTCATGTGATGGTTTACGGAGAATATATCCAGTCAGCTCCGAACCTTTTAGCGGCGAAGCTTTCAAGTCTTCTGCCTTCGACACTCAACTGTTGTTACTTCGTCAATTCAGGAACAGAAGCCAATGAAGGAGCCTTAAAACTCGCAAAAAGATACACGGGCCGAACCGAAATTGTGTCTTTTAAAAACTCGTATCACGGAAGCACACACGGCTCCCTAAGCGTATCGGGTAATGAAAAGAAGAAAACTGCCTTCAGGCCGCTCCTGCCTGACGTCCGGTTTATTGAATTTAATAAGACCGAAGACCTTCAAAACATTACACATCATACCGCCTGTGTGATTATGGAAACAATTCAGGGTGATGCGGGAGTTCGAATACCTACCGGGTCGTTCATGAGGGCGCTTCGACAACGGTGCACGGAGACAGGTACTCTACTGATTCTGGATGAAATACAGTGTGGCATGGGCAGGACGGGAAAACTTTTTGCCTTCGAGCATTTTGACATCGTACCGGATATACTCACCGTTGCCAAAGCATTTGGTGGCGGACTACCCATCGGGGCCTTCATTTCGTCGGTAGAAAAAATGAAATCACTCACCTTCGATCCAATGCTGGGACATATTACCACCTTTGGAGGAAACCCCGTGTGTTGCGCTTCTGCGTTGGCCACACTGGAGGTAATAGTAGAAGAAAAACTATTGAAACAGGTGGAGGAAAAAGGTCAACAGATCGAATTACTGCTTCGACATCCGTACATAAAAGAGGTCAGGAGAATTGGGTTGATGTTTGCGGTAGACTTCGATACGGAAGAACGTGTCAATCGAATCGTACAGTATGCCCGGGAGCACGGGGTAATCTTATATTGGTTCCTTTCAAATCCTAAAAGTCTTCGCATCGCTCCTCCCCTTACGATCTCGACTGATGAAATCAAGGCGGCCTGCTCTGTGATTCGCGAGGCTATTGAGAATTCATAGGAGGGTAATCGGTATCGGTAAGCTGTGACCGGTGTGCCGGTTACTGATTTAAACTAGCTGATCTTCTCGACAATCAAGTTGTGATTGGTGTAAATGCAAATATCAGCTGCAATGTGTAAGCTTTCACGCACCATTTCCTCGGCACTCAGGTGGGGCGCAAATTTTTTCAAAGCAAGTGCGGCGGACTGTGCGTACATCGAACCTGAACCAATAGCCGCGACCTGGTGATCAGGTTCAATTACATCACCTGTTCCGGATACTATCAATAATTCGTCCTTATTAACTGTAATCAGCATGGCTTCGAGTCGCCGGAGAAAACGGTCCATCCGCCAATCCTTCGCAAGTTCAATCGCTGCCCTTTTCATATTGCCACCGTAGGCGTTCAACTTTTCATCAAAGCGATCAAGAAGCGTGAATGCGTCGGCAGTGGAACCGGCAAAACCTACCAGGATTTTCCCATCCTGAAGTTTTCTGATTTTTTTTACGTTGCTCTTGGCAATGGTATTACCCAGGGTAGCCTGACCATCGCCACCGATTGCCACCTGCCCGTTGTGCTGAACGGCAAGGATGGTGGTTGCGTGAATTGTGTTGGATGCTGAATTCAAGATGCTGGATGCTCGTCGTTTAAACTATTAAATAAGAATTCTTACAGGATCTTCCAGCAAACCCTTTAATGTTTTCAGGAACGCAGAGCCGACAGCGCCATCCACGGCCCGATGATCACACGACATCGTTACCTTCATCACATTGCCTGGGACCAATTGACCATTTTTCACAATCGCAGTCTCCTTAATTCCTCCGACCGCAAGAATACAAGCGTCCGGGGGGTTAATAATCGCAGTGAACTCTTCAATTCCAAACATGCCAAGATTGGAGATTGTAAACGTGCTGCCCTCCCAATCGCTTGGCTGCAATTTTTTGTCGTGCGCCTTCTGTGCGAGCTCTTTAACCTCTACGGCTATATGCGATAATGATTTATTGTCGGCGAAACGAACAACAGGGACCAACAATCCATCTTGTACGGCCACGGCGACCCCAATATGAATATGGTGATTCTTTCTCATCTTATCTCCCAACCAACTTACATTAACATCCGGGTGTTGACGCAGGGCAGCCGCTACTGCTTTAATCACCAGGTCATTGAAAGAAATTTTAACCGGAGAAACTTCATTCATGCTTTTGCGTGCCTCTACCGCCTTGTCCATGTTAATCTCCATGGTAAGATAGAAATGCGGTGCACTAAATTTACTTTCTGCCAGTCTACGCGCGATGGTTTTCCGCATCTGGGATACCGGCACCTCTTCGAAACTTTCCTTACCTACAACCGCTGGCAATACAATAGGCGTCGAGTCTTTTGTGGAAGGCTTTGATGCAGTAGCCGCCGAGGGTTTGAAATTCTCTACATCCCGTTTGGTTATACGGCCTTGTTCGCCCGATCCTGGAACTTTCGAAATATCATATCCAAGATCCTTCGCCATCTTCTTTGCCAAGGGCGATGCTTTTAATCTTCCATTGGTGTGTGCTTCTTCTGTGACGGGTGCTGTGGTTGCAGCAGGTTGATTGGGTGATGTTTTTGTCTCTGAGGCAGGCACTGCGTTTTTCGCCGAACCTCCCTTTGCCTGGTGGGCTTTCAACAGGGTCTGCCAATCAGCATTCTTCTCGCCGATGATCGCCAATACACCGTTGACAGCTACAGCTTCTTTTTCTTTCGCACCAATATAAAGTAAGGTGCCTGTGTTATAGGATTCATATTCCATCGTGGCCTTGTCGGTCTCAATCTCCGCGAGCAGTTCACCCGACTTCACGGCATCACCAACTTTTTTATGCCAGGAAGCAATCACTCCATCCGTCATGGTATCGCTCATCTTGGGCATCAGCACTACTTCCGCTTTAATTCCAGAAGTATTGATAGCTTCTGCGGGGGCTACTGCTACGGCCACTGATGGCTCTGCCTTGGGAGTTTCTTTCTTCCCGTCAACCGAAGCTGAGCCCGTCGAAGCTGAGCCTGCCGAAGCGCCGGATAACAATGAAGAATAATCCTCACCCTGTTTTCCAACAATGGCCAATACGTCGTTAATTTTAATCGGCTGCCCTTCTTTTGCTCCCAGGTAAAGGACGACACCGGTGTTAAATGATTCATAGTCCATGGTAGCCTTGTCAGTCTCTATTTCTGCCATCAGCTCACCTGATTTTACTGTATCTCCAACTTTCTTATGCCACTTAGCGATAACCCCCTCGGTCATCGTATCGCTCATCTTAGGCATCCGGACAATTTCTGCCATACTTTCGCAATTAAAATTCGATATGAACTCAAAAATAGACGTATTGAGCCGATTTTCAAGCACTACTCCTAACCAGAAATCTAAAAATTGATATTGCCGATCAATAATTCGAATCGTGTCGCAGCGGGTGAAATGCCATAGCTGTACCGAAAACCCACATTGAATTGAGGTAAAAAGCGTAGGATATTGATGTCCAATTTGATTTCTCCTCCCACGGAAGTATAGGACTGGATAAACGTCCTTGTGGCGAAGGTACTTTTCCCAAAACCATAATCAACGAAGAGGTTTGCGCGCAGACGCTGAAAATTCACTAAAGGACCGAGTGCAATGTCAGGGTACCAAAGCGGCATGGTATAATTTGCTGACATCGAATAGAAATCCATGAACCTCGAAACTGATTGCCCACGTGGCAATGGAATTTGATTTCGAAAGGTATAATTATCCAGGCCTGTGCCCTTACTCAAATTAAGCGAAGCTATTTCCGACTTTTGATAAGCCCAATATCCCCAAAAGGAATCATGTTTGCCCAGGCCAGGAAAATATGACAAACCATAAAATGAGAATTGGCCGCCGGAGAAGTCACCACCATACGGTGTGTTCGAATAATCGACATAGGCAGCTTGCCCCCATCTGCTATTGATATCGCGCCTGCTGCGTTTAAGCAAACGGTAGCTCGAGAAACTGAAATGATTGAACAGCAGCGTTCCGTTATCTGCAAGATCGCGATAAAAATATTGAGGGAACTTAGCAGGAAATAAACGACCCCCGCCATCGATGCTATTCTTAAACCCACTGATGGTTGTAACACCGACATAATTCGCGAACGAAACATTGCCAATAAATTTGGAAGACGTAGTCACTAACGGAACACGAAGTCCTGCTTCCAGCGTCTTTTCACTCCATGTAAACCTAAGATTATCAGTTACAAGCGTTGTATCGGGAGCTACCACTTTTCTGTACTGAATATCTCCTTCGTTTACCGAACGATTTGACTGTGTCACCTGAAAGTCAAGTATAGGATAAGCACCTTGATAGCTAACACGTGCCCTCCATGCGCCGGTCCGCTCCGTGACATCATACACATACCCGCCATCTACAGAAGTTGTACTAAGAATATCCTGAGAAGTAATTCCAAGGTCAACCTGTGTCAACGTGTTGACAAAATATGGTCCCCAACTGTGTGGATTAATCATGCCACTAATCCGGCGGTAGCGCTTGGTCTCAAATGTTGTTTGAGAAACGCTTTGCAAGAGTGTGGGTTTACCTTCCTGATCCACCAAATGCTGAAAGAATGATGCAGGTGGTGAGGTCACGGACTCTATTTTTTTCCAGTAGGAAGGCTCCATGGGAATTCTTACCACATCCATCCCATCGCGGGACTGATCGTTGTAGTAAATCGTTTTACCATCGTTTGATACAGTTGGATTGTATGCACCGTATTTGCTTGAAGTAACTTGAAACCTTTCCTGTGTCCCCACATCGACAGCGTATATATTATCAATACCGCTGACAGGCGAATTGAATAAAATAAAATTTTGGTAGGCGACCGGATAGCCGATATTCTCCTGCGAAACTGGTATCAGGTCGGTGGATGTGTTTTGAACAACATCAAATTTTGTAATTGTTTTTCCTGAAGCGTTCGTCCTCAATGTCAGTATGCTCTTTCCATCCGGTGTCCAACGCGGCATGGCTAGCAAATCATTGGTTGGATTCGGGAATTGCACTAACACCTTCCCGCTGAAATAGTCCAGGATGACCAATTGGATTTTGTAATCGTTGCTGGTTTCAATGGTTGCCACCTGATAACCATTGGGCGACAGAGCGGCTGCCGAATATCGGGAATGGCTTGAAACTATTCTTGACTCTTTGCTCCCGAAATCATACCCCTTGATCACGGAGTAGGTGCGAACCAGCCACCGGGGATCATATCGAAATTCATTCCAAACCACACGACGATTGGCTGCAGAAAGCATTCCCGCATCGTTAATGATACCCTGCACATAGCGTTTTTCTTCTGTACCATCCAGCGAAAGCACCACCAGCTGCTCAATGTCTCCTATACCCGATTTTGTAACCAGAATTTTGCCATCGTCAAGCTGTTGCGGATAGAAATAATCTGTGTAGGTGGCAGATTTTCTTTTTGTGATTACCTCAAAAGGGGTAATCTCCACACCCTGGAGAGCCGCTTCATAGTCCTTCTTTCGCTCCGCCGCCATTTCCTTGTATAAATCCTTAACATAAAGTCCGGTTTCTTTCTTCATAGCGTTGGAGAAAGCAAATGGTATAAAGGGCACTTTCCACGAGCGGCCAACAATTTTCTCCCAAATAAGTGGATCACCGGTTTTTTTCCGGAGGTAGGAGACCATGTTATAACCCAGGACATAATGATTCGGGATATTGTTTTTATAGGATCGTAAATACTGTTTATGATAATTGAAGGTGCGGCCTTCCATAATGTTGGTACGGAAAACAAGATCGAAATTCGGAATTCGACCGCGACCGCTGGGTGTGAAAGCAGTTTCTGTGGCAACCGCATCGCCCTCCCAAAACCATTGCGGTGCTGCAGCAAAAGCCAACCCGGCCACTGCTTGTTGGCCAAAAAGGTAGTAGAAGAATTTATTGAAACCGGTAATGCTTCGTTGAAATTGTACAACGTGACGGTACTCATGTGTTGCTAAGAGATTTAACCAGTCATTTGTACCAACAAAATTGTAGTTCTGCGACGGCATCGTGTAAAACTCTGATCGCCTTGGTGCCAGGGTGACAAATCCGTTGGAGACAGACGATTGGTTTTGAAGTATAATTGAGATTTTCTTTGGAAGAACACCCATCGTTTTGGCCTCGGGCTCGCGTATAGATTCGAGTGTGTTGGCCACGCGCTGGGCCTGGGTTTCAAATCCCTTGGGATACAACAGCCGAAAGTTCGGTGTGTTAATTTGATACCAATTCACGCTGGGTGCATTGGTCTCCTGTGTCACGGACTCCTGAGCCCAGGTATTAAAGAAAGTTAAACATAGGAGTAGGGAGGCAGAGCATCGAAAAAAAGACATGGAGAGCACTTTAAGCTTGAAAACTACATTATGGAAATCACAATAAAAACACAGGAACTGAAAATCACCGGGTTTGGGTAGTTTAAGAATGAATATTTTTACTTCTTATAACGCTTTCCTGCACTTGAGACATTGGCTACATTAAAGAAGCCCAACGCTTTCGTGCCATTTGCCTTCGTATTTGAAATGTTGGTTGATACATTGGCGAGGGGTGTAGAAAATAGTTCTTGAAACCCACCTGGCCGGTCGGTTTGAATCCTCACCTCATTCAAGTAATTGAATGCTGCATGGGTAATGGAATGAATTTGCACGTTGACAGAATCACCCAGATGAAATGGGGATAAATTATTTCCCTTGGAATCCTGATCATGGGAGTTGATGCCCCTTCGAATCGGGGTGATAAATGTGACACCGTCCGTTTCGCCTCCGGCCGAAAAACCAGCATCATAGGCCACATTAATTTCGCTGGGCTTATTAAGTAACACACCATTTTTATAGGATCGTATCCAGTACGCATCGCCATGCCCTGCCGGGTCGGCAGCCCAAAATTCGGCACGCGTTATGGAGTCCTTTGAGCCGGTCCGTTTTTGCTTATCAAACGTAATACTGTCGATGACCGGAACACGACCCATGTAGGATGCAGATTCAAACGTTTCACCATTAACCTTAATTGTGAGCGTATATCGGTTACCAACTGTCCCAAAAACTTCATTAGCTAAAGGCTTCCAAATGTAATTGCCCACTTTCTTGTCATCCTCCGGAAATGAGAACGTTGTGCCTTTGTCGTCCATCACGGCGACAATAGCGCCAGAGACTGCGGGGGGATTTGTATTATCAAAATAGGTTTGCGTCTGAGTAAGAACAATAGTTTGAAAACCCGGTCTATTGTTGAGCCAGGCGTCTACAACCAAAACAGGAGCCGCACTTTCGAGGGTGGGACTAATTTTGTCTTCACAAGAGAAAAGAATTACAGCTAACAGAATCCCATTCCAAATTCGTCGTATGCTTTTCATTCTCGTCAGAATTTAAAATTGTAAGAAATGGAAGGAATGACAGAACCAATAATTGACAACTGCGTAGCCTGCGATTGTAAAGGTTGTCCGGACGGCAC
>JANXYC010000177.1 GCA_025350305.1 Cyclobacteriaceae bacterium
TTAATTTTGACTTTTGGTTCAAGCAAAAAATTTTAAATCTTGGGGGAAATAGAAAGGCATATTGGCCTGTGCATTGGACAAGCAAAGTTTACGATGTAGAAAATATTCTTGTTGGAGTTGATGCCTATCCTGGTATTATGAATGGTTGTTATATTCAAGGTAAAGGAGGTATTACAATTGGAGATTACACTCAAATTGCTCCCAATGTCGTGATTGTAAGTGCGAATCATAGCCTGTATGATACCAGGGAACATCTTTTAGATCCCGTTAAAATTGGGAAATATTGTTGGATAGGGGCTGGTGCTAAAATAATGCCTGGGGTAGTTCTTGGAGACTGGACTGTTGTTGGGGCAGGAGCTGTGGTAACCAAATCATTTGAAGAAGGATACTGCGTCATTTGTGGTGTTCCTGCCAGAGAGATCAGAAAAATTGAACCTGAAAAGTGTGTGCCTTTTAAAACCAAGACACAATATAATGGTTATATTCGATCAGATCGGTTTGAAAATTATAGAAGAAAACACCTAAAAATATAGTGCTCACTATTATTGATTATGGAGTGGGCAACCTAGCCTCCATTACAAATATGCTTAAGCGGATTGGAGTTAATTCAATCATCTCTAACAAGAATGAAGATCTTTTTGCGGCTACTAAGTTAATACTTCCTGGTGTTGGAGCTTTTGACGCATGCGCAGAGAAACTCAAGCACTCAAGCTTATTATCAATTATAGAGCAACAGGTATTACAAAATAAAATTCCGGTATTGGGAGTTTGTGTGGGGATGCAACTTTTGCTGGATGGAAGTGAAGAAGGAAACTTATCCGGGTTGGGTTGGATAAAGGGACGTAATGTAAGGTTCAAACAGGATCAAATGCCGGCTGATTGTAAAATACCTCACATGGGTTGGACGGATGTGGAACTAATGAAGCCCTCAAGGCTTTTTGAAGGCATTGCTGAACCTCGCTTTTATTTTGTTCATTCCTACCATGCTCAGTTAAGGGATTCCCAGGACGGCCTTTTAACTGCAACATATGGCTATAACTTTGTTGCGGCGGTAGAACGCGAAAATATTTTAGGCGTACAGTTTCATCCTGAGAAAAGCCATAGGTATGGAATGAAGTTGTTCGAAAACTTCGTTAGGAATTATTAATGAGAAGGATCAGGGTAATACCCACATTATTGATTCAGAGGGGTGGGCTTGTGAAATCTGTTAAGTTCAAGAATCATAAGTATGTGGGTGATCCGATCAACGCTGTCAAAATATTCAATGAAAAGGAAGTAGATGAACTAGTTATTTTGGACATTTCGGCAACAGCTGAAAGGCGACCACCTGCTATGGTTCAAATCAAGGAAATCGCTGGAGAGGCATTCATGCCGTTAGGTTATGGGGGAGGCATTACCAGATTGCAGGAGATCAAGGATCTGATTGGTGCCGGAGTGGAAAAGGTAATCATCAATACCGCCGCTTTTAAGAATCCTGCTTTTCTCCGCGAAGGAGCCAGTTATGTGGGTAGCCAAAGTATTGTGGTATCTATTGACGTAAAAAAAAATATCTGGGGTAAATACAAAGTATTTATTCAAAATGGATCCATTAATACCGGTCGTGATCCGATTGAATACGCACGCGAAGTTGAACGATCAGGGGCTGGTGAGATACTGCTAAATTCAATTTTTCACGACGGCATGTTTAGCGGTTATGATTTGGAGCTTATTAAATCGGTGAGTAATGCTGTTGGAATACCACTTGTTGCAAGCGGCGGAGCTTCATCTATGAGCGATTTTGTCCTTGCGGTGGAACAAGGCGCGTCAGCCGTTGCGGCTGGTAGTATGTTTGTTTTTCAGCGGCCTCATCGGGCAGTTTTGATCAGTTATCCAAGTCAACAGGAATTGAAGGAAAAGATCTTTTCACGCGAATTTCCAGGATGATGGTTTTATCCAGTACGGATCCAAATTACCGACAGTGCACTTTTACCGTGATGGATAACATTGCTGATCCGAACATCACTTTTGACAAGGATGGAATCTGTAATTACTATCACGATTACAAAGAGGTCGAAATGGAATTAGTATTGAAAGGAGAGGCCGGTAAGAAAAAAGTTCAGGAACTGGCTGAATCAATCAGGAAGAAAGGGAAAGGGAACCAATACGATTGTCTGATTGGTCTTAGTGGAGGAGTTGACAGTTCTTATGTAGCATGGCAGGTGAAAGAACTGGGACTTAATCCATTGGCTGTACACCTTGACAATGGATGGGATTCGGAACTGGCTGTAAAAAACATTGAAAACATTATTACCCGGCTGGGTTTTGATCTGTTTACCCTTGTGGTAAACTGGGAAGAGTTCAGGGACATCCAGCTTGCGTATTTGCGGGCGTCTGTAGTCGATATTGAAGTAGTTTCCGATCACGCTATTTTGGCCAGCATGTACAAACTGGCAAAGGACAAAGGCATTGAAACAATTATCAGCGGGACCAACGTCGTTACTGAGCACATTATGCCCCCAGGTTGGATCTATCCAAAAATGGATTTTATTAACTTAAAAGACATTCATGATCAATATGGAAAGCAAAAACGTAAGACTTTCCCAACTTTTGATTTCAAGAAGCATGTATACTATTCTGCATTCCTGAAACTCAACCCGATTTCAATCCTGAATTATGTTCCCTACAATAAAAAAGAGGTGAAGCGATTCATACAGGAAAAATTGGATTGGAAGGATTATGGTGGAAAGCACTATGAATCCATTTTCACCAAGTTTTACCAGGCCTACATACTTCCTGAAAAATTCAAGATTGACAAGAGGAAACCCCACCTTTCCACGCTGATTGCTTCAGGCCAAATGTCGAGGGAAGACGCCCTGAAAGAACTGGCTTTGCCGCTCTATGATCCACGTCAATTGATGGATGACAAAGAGTATGTACTTAAAAAATTCAATATCGATCAGACAGAATTTGAACGCATAATGAATATGGCTCCGAGAAGGCACGAAGAGTTCAGGACTGACAAGAGGCTTAAGGATGGCTACATGAAATTCTTGCAAAAGACCCGGAAATTAAGAAATTTCATCCAAGGAAAGGCTTCATGAAAACAGGTTGGGGTTTGGGATTGTTGATTGTGGAAGAATCGCCCTGCGATGACGCGTTTGTTTATCGCTTGGCAGCGATAGACAGGAAATATGAACTATCTATTCTGGAAGACATTGACCTGAACGCTTGCTCCGCGGCAAAACCATTCTGATACTTTCTCCGCAGGCCTGGGGGAGCATGTTTTTATCGAAGCATCACTATGCAATTGAGCTGGCAAAACGAGGAAATTCCATTTTTTTTCTAGGACCTCCTGAGGGGGGCCTATTGTTAAATAGCGGTATCCAGCTGACTTCGTTTCCAGGAACGAAGGGATTGACCATTATACATCACCACCTCTTTTTTCCTTATTGGTTTAAATTTAAAATGAAAGTTGTTTTCCGTTTGCTCCTGAGGATCCACGTCAATAGGGTACTGAAGTTTCTTCATGAACGCGTAGATATCGTTTGGTCATTTGATGCAGGGAATCTTTATCCACTTACAGTTTTTCCAAAGAAGGTGATCAAAATCTACCATCCGGTGGACAATCCCGACCTGAGAGCGGCTCTCCGGTCTGCCAGGGAGGCGAATGTGCTGATATCTGTTACCAAGGAAATCCTGCAAATGTTTGATTCTTTGAAAGTGCCGCGTTTCTTGGTTAACCATGGTGTTTCAGATGAGTTTCTAAATGTAGTAAGGAACAGTGCGAAGAGAGCAGGAGGAGTTCGCGTCGGCTATTCAGGCAACCTAACAGTTGAAGAAATAGACAGGAATATTTTGCTGGAAATACTGAAAAGTAATCCCTCTGTCGTATTCGAATTTTGGGGAAGTTACGAAGTGAGTCAGAGTAATATCGGAGGTAGTTCGGATCAGGGGACACAACAGTTCATAGCCCAATTAAAAGCGATGAAGAATGTGCGGTTGCATGGGGTTAAACCGCCACGGGAGTTAGCAATAGGAATAAATGATATGGATTGTTTCCTGATTTGTTATGATGTTCGCAAAGGACAGAGCAACGGGACCAATTCACATAAGGTTATGGAATTTCTCAGCACTGGTAAAGTCATTGTCTCTAGCAATCTTACCGCCTATAGTAGCCTGCCGGACCTGGTTCAGATGGTTCATGAGCGTGATAATAACAACCACCTTCCGGCGCTATTGGGCAAAGTTATCCAGGAGATCGAGCAGTACAATGCTCCCGAACTGATACAAAAACGCATCGCGTTCGCGAACGAAAACTCTTACGGAAATCACCTTTCAAGTATCGAGGAAATCTTAAATAAGATTGACACGGGAAAAGTTTTACTTCAGCTTTAATGAGCCGCGCCAAATTATTCCAATCGCAGGTATCCTCTTAAATCTTCTGCGCAGTTCTTATGAAGGATAAAATCCGGATAGCGATTGTGGTCTCTCATCCTATTCAGCATTTTTGCCCGCAATATGTAAGTTTTGCCAGGAACAAGAATGTCAGCTTTAAAGTTTTTTTTGGTTCGATGCTCGGATTAAAAAAATACTTTGATCCAAATTTCAAGAAGGAGATTTCCTGGGGAAACTTAAACTTGCACTTGTTTGACCACTCTTTCCTGAACGGCGATCAGGTGATCCCTTCGGATGGTAAACTTGATGCCCCCGCGTTGGACGCTGCACTGGTCGAATTTAGACCTGATCTGATTACAATATATGGGTACTTTCAAAAACTACAGCGCAGGGCACACCGATGGGCATTGGCCAACAAGGTGAAGCTGGCCTATATTTCAGACGGTGAGTTGCGACAGCACCGGGGCCGCCTTAAGGAACTGGTAAAGTTTTTCTTTATCAAAAGGTATTTTTCACGTATCAGCT
This sequence comes from Cyclobacteriaceae bacterium, assembly GCA_025350305.1. Taxonomy (GTDB): domain Bacteria; phylum Bacteroidota; class Bacteroidia; order Cytophagales; family Cyclobacteriaceae; genus ELB16-189. The sequence continues at coordinate 4,900 of JANXYC010000177.1, forward strand.
ACTTTCTTTCAGTGGGTGATGCCAACGAAGATTACTACCGTCATTACGGTGTCAGTACTGATAAGATTGTCAGAATGCATTTTCCGATAGACCTCGATCAATTCGAGGCTCGGTTTGCCGAAAAGGAGAGTCTGCGCATAGGAATCCGAAATCAATATAAAATAGGAGGAAATCAGCTTGTGCTTTTAGTGGTCGGCAAACTTGTTCAGTGGAAGAACCAGGATCACATCATTAAGGCCATGAAGCTGTTGGAGGACGAGGGCATCTTTACTTGTCTTTTTATTTTGGGATCCGGCGAAATGTTTGATCGTTGGAAAGAAGAGGCGCAGTCACTAAAGCAAAGTGTTGTGCATTTTCCAGGCTTTGTTAATCCTGAAGATTTGCCAGCATATTACGCTGCAGCTGATATCTACGTTCATCCGGCGTCGATGGAGCCGCATTCGATTGCCATCAGTGAAGCGATCTACATGGGATGCCCGATAATAATCAGCGATCGTTGTGGAAGTTATGGCCCGCATGACGATGTACAGGAAGGCAAAAATGGGTACGTATTTCAATTTGGAAATGTTAAGCAGTTGTCGCAATGCATTCGGGTACTGGTGAACGACGAAAACCTTCGGCATAATTTTCGCGGCCATTCTCATGAGATTGCGACTCAATTTCAATTGAGTGCTCACCGGGAAAGCCTGGGAGAAATACTGGAGAGACTTCACGACAACTATGCGACCGACCGGAAGTAGGGTGGTGTGTGAATTGCCAAAGGCAGGTCTGGGAAACCAATTGTTTCCTTTAATGAAGGCATACACCTTTGCTCATTTGAATGGTTTGCCCATAGTGGTAATCAATTACCATCAGATCAAGGTAGGGCCTTATCTACGGAGAGAAAAGACCAAGCGCACCTACAAGAAATATTTTGTCTTTCAAAAAAATATTTTTGAGGAATTGATGGATCGCATTGCGGTTTCTTTATTAAAGTTTCCTGAGGTAATGGAAGCACCTGTTGAGAAGACTGTGGATTCACAGGCAACTCTTTACCGGTACAATGCCATGCCACACTGGAGTAATTATTTTGATCGGCTCAGGGAGCAGCGCACATTGGTGATTGAGCTATTCTGGAAGATTTTGAATGGGAGAGTGAAGGCACAATTAGCGGCTTTAAAGCCGCCTGTTATCGGGGTTCACATTCGAATGGGGGATTTTCGAAAATTGGCGAGTCATGAAGATTTTGCTAACGTGGGGGCCGTACGTACTCCTGAACAATATTTTGTAGAAATGATAAATACTATCCGCTCGATTCACGGGAGTCTGCTACCTGTTTCGATTTTTACGGATGGCCGTAAAGACGAGCTTCAAATGCTATTTTTACTTTCGAATGTTTTCCTGATCGAGGGCAATAGTGACATCGTTGATTTACTTTTGCTGAGCAAGAGTAAAGTCATCGTAGTTTCGGCAGGCAGTACTTTCAGCTATTGGTCCGGGTTCTTATCGGATGCGCCCATCATCATGCATCCTGATCATATTCATGAAAACCTTCGATCAGTCGGTGATCATAATAAATTATATGAAGGACCAATGGATGTTAATAATAAACTGCTGGTGGATTCAATTAAACGGATTGATGAATAAGACATTGATTAACAAGTTTTGCCGCAAATTTGGATTCGAGGTTCACGGCCTCGGCTTTATTCAGTCTCTGAAAAAGAGTTCATTTAAGGATGATGCATTTGCCAGGCAGAAGGAATTGGTGAAGAGTACTTCTCCATTGATTTTGGACATAGGAGCAAATCGGGGAGATGTATCAGACCGGTATTTAAACCTGTTTCCGGAAGCCCGCATTCATGCTTTTGAGCCGTTTCCGGATATTTATGATTTATTGAAGCAGAGATTTGAAGCCAATTCTCATGTGCATTGTCATGCGTTGGCCATTGCAGATGTGGAGGGTCAAAAAGAATTTTACGTAAACAATAATGTGGATACAAATTCTTTACTTAAACCCAGGAAGACAGGATTGTCCTCCGACGCCCAGGTTGAAAATAATCGGTTAATCCGTGTTCCCTCTACCACGCTTGATAAATTTGCTTCTGAAAATTCCATTAAAAGCATTGACATCTTAAAAATGGATATCCAGGGTGGAGAACTTGCTGCTTTAAAGGGTGCGCAACAACTTCTTGAGAATCGAGGTATCTCCTGCATCTATACCGAGGCTTATTTTATTGAACAATACGAAGCGCAACCCTTATTTCATGACATATCGAAGTTTTTGTACGCATACGATTTTACGCTTCAGGATATTTACACCCCGATCTATGGAAAGGGTAATATGGCCTGGAGTGATGCAATTTTTGTTTTGAAGGGTAAATAATAAACCTCAGAAATTTCCAAGTACTATGGGTGGGTCTAAAATCTTGATAGTCGGTACGATTAATAATTTTTGCCTGGAGTCATCCTATTCATCTTCTGCCAAAGCACTGGGGTATGAAGTCCTCAGTTTTGATCCTGACCAGGAAATCAAAAAACACATCAAGTTGGGAAAGATGGGCAGGATGATTTATGATTTTTTGAATGTAGAAGTATGGGCACGAAAGATGAATCGTGAATTGATTGTTAAGGTAAAAAGAGAAACACCCGATGTATTGTTGGTGACAGGAGGCTCCAAAATCTTTTACGGAACGCTATCTACAATTAAGGTAATTTTACCTTCCTGCAAATTGGTGTGGATTTGGCCGGACACACCTATGAATCTGAATTCAAATGTCCTGGATTGTTCGCGTCTTTTTGACGTATCGGCTACCTATAGCAAAAGCACATTGCCTGTGTATAAGACCCTTGGATTTAATAATGTCCATTGGATACCCCTGGCCGGTGATTTGTTTATGCATTTGAATGAAGTGAACCAGGACGATGTTTTCAAATGTGATATTTCATTTGTGGGTATGTGGAGGCCGGAACGGGAGAAGTATTTGAAAATTATTAATGACAACTTTGGCCACCTGAATATTGAGATTTATGGAAATTACTGGGAGCGGAATTGCCAGGATAAACAATTATTAAAGAAATGGAAGGGGAGTGGTTTTTATGCAAAGGCGCTTTCCGATCATTTTAAAACCTGCAGAATTAATATCAATATTATTGATGACACAAACTACCCTGCTGCGAACATGCGTTTTTTCGAAATTCCCACTTCCGGTGGCTTGCAGGTGTGCTCAAGCTGTCCTGAATTCGAGGAAGAGTTTGTTGATAAAAGAGATGTTGTTTATTTTAATAATGAAGGCGAGTTGATAGAAAAAATAAAGTGGATATTAGAACATTCCGATGAGGCTCATGAAATTCGGATGTCAGCCCAATCGAAAATAAAGGAGACTCATAATTATACAAAAAGGCTGCAAAATATTATTCAATTGCTGAACGCTACTCAATCATGATTTTATGGTAAGAATTCTTATTACTGGAGGAGCCGGCTTTATTCCGAGTTCGTTGACAGATGCCTTGCTGGCCACCAACAGATATTTTGTGGTGGCCGTGGACAACTTTCTTACCGGCAAGCGGACCCATTTATCGGGTCATCCTGATTATAAATTTATCAAGTGCGATGTAAATGATTTTAATAGTATATCGGCTGTTATGCTGCACTTTGATTTTGAATACGTGTTTCACTATGCGGCGGTGGTAGGTGTGAACAGAACCATTGAAAACCCAAAATTGGTCCTTGAGGATATCAAGGGGTTGCAAAACATTTTTGAATTGTCTAAAAACACAAGTGTAAAGAGAGTTTTCTTTTCCTCTTCTTCGGAAGTATATGGTGAACCGGTTCACCTTCCGCAGCACGAGTACGAGACACCTTTGAATTCGAAGTTGCCGTACGCTGTCGTGAAGAATCTGGGAGAGTGCTTCTGCAGATCGTATCACAAAGAATTCGGACTTGACTACACAATATTTCGATTCTTTAATACTTACGGCCCGAGGCAGAGCGAGGATTTTGTCGTGTCTAAATTTATCCAGGCCGCCGTACAGAACAAGAGCATTCCGTTATATGGCGATGGGAGCCAGACGCGGACTTTTTGCTATATCGATGACAATCTAACTTTTACGCTGAAAACGCTGAAGGAGAATTTGTTTTTGAATGATGTAGTGAATGTTGGAAATGATAAACTAACAAGTGTCCTGGAGTTGGCACAATGCATTATCAAACTAACAAATTCAAAATCGCAAATAGTTTATTTACCTCCGCTAAAAGAGGGGGACATGACGCGCAGACAACCGGATGTTACGCGAATGAAGGAAGTTCTCAAGCAACCGATGAAAACACTGGAGGAGGGAATCGTCAAGATCCTGAGTCATCGTTAAATGAGGATTAGAAAACTGGTTGTAATTCATTTTGCTCCCCTGGAGTTTTATCCGCCAATTCAAAATTTGTTACAGAAACTAGCCGAAGCAACAGGACCATGGAAAGTCATAGTTTTCACAACACAACCAGCGCTCCAACTACTTCGTCCGTTTCGCCTCCCATCTGATCGGGTTAAATTGGTTCGGATTGCGAGGTCAGCGACGACACTTGGTCCACTGGTTCGGTATTGGAATTACCTTGTTTTCTTTTCCTGGAGTTTGCTGTTGCTGATCTGGCATCGCCCGGACCGCATATTATATTTGGAAACCATTTCTTCGTGGCCAGCTTACATATACAAGCGTTTTTTTAAAACGAGTTGCGAAATTTTGATTCACTACCACGAGTATACGACACCAGAGGAATATCGGAATGGAATGAAGCTTACACGCTATTTCCATCAGCGGGAGCGGTGGCTTTATCCTCGGGCAACATGGGTCTCACAAACCAATTTGTTTCGCATGGATAGATTCAAAAAGGACCTGTCTCCGGATGAAATTGGGAATGGTCAGATACTGCCGAATTATCCGCCCCGGGAGTGGGAGACAACGGCCAGACAAGAACTCGCCTTGCCCTTAAGAATTGTTTATGTTGGGGCATTGAGCATAACAACCATGTATGCCGAGGCCTTTGCCGGGTGGGTGGCAGGGCAGCAGGGAAAAGTGTCCTGGGATATTTACTCCTTTAACCTTACTTCCGACGTTGAGGACTTTCTTAATAATTTGGGTTGCCCCTGGATCAAGTTAAAAGGGGGTGTTGAGTATGACCAGTTGCCTGCTATTCTTAAGGAGTACGACATGGGAGTGATTCTATACACGGGCCACATTCCGAATTATGTTTATAACGCACCCAATAAATTATTCGAATATCTGGCATGCGGATTACGGGTCTTATTGCCTTCCGTTATGCTTGGCAGTTTGCCTTACTGTACAGAAACAACCTATCCGGAAGTGATTGCGCTTGATTTTGAATCACTTGATACCATCAGAGCAGAACGTTTTATAAGTGCCGCAAGTAAACCACTAAGGCAATCCGGCTATTTTTGCGATACAGCACTGGCCCCATTGGTGAATAAGTTAACAGAATTTTAGGAAGCAGCAGAAAATCAAGATTAAATTTTGAAAGTTGTTTTTTTTCACCGCAAGCCAAGACCCAATTACAATTTCAGCGTAGAAAATTTATTTGCATACATTAGAAAAACCCTGCCTCCTGAAGTGAGTTGGGATGTAAAGGTTCTCCGCTATTTCAGTGAAGGTTTTTTTAAGCGATTGTACATCGGTTTCGAAGCAGCGTTTAATCAAAAGGGGATTAACCATATTACAGGGGATATAAATTTTATCGCAATATTCCTGAAGAAACGGAATACCGTACTCACCATCCTGGACCTGGGCCTGATGAATAATCCGAGCGCAGCAGCCCGGTGGGTACTGAAAATGTTTTGGGTAGTGTTACCTGTGAAAAGATCAGCGGTTATTACTACGATATCAAAATCAACCAAGGACGAGTTGTTGAGATTTGTGGATGTAGACCCCATGCGCGTAAAAGTGGTGTATGTTCCCGTATCGGAACACTTTGCTTATGTGCCTAAAGAGTTTAATAAGAACCGACCCACAATCCTGCAAATTGGAACATTACCCAACAAAAATGTGATCCGCCTTGCCAATGCCCTTGAAGGGATTAACTGCAATCTCGAAATTATTGGTGACGTGGATAAGGAACTGGAAAATGAACTCAATAAATGCAAGATCTCATTCTCTCATTCTAAGAACTTATCGAATGCAGAGGTCTTAAATAAGTACATTGCGGCGGATATACTGTCATTTGTATCTACATATGAGGGTTTTGGGATGCCGATTGTGGAAGCAAATAAAGTAGGAAGGGTTGTGGTTACCAGCAATATTTTGTCTATGCCCGAAGTGGCAGGCAATGCCGCTCATTTGGTCGATCCATATGATGTAGCATCGATCAGGGCGGGTTTTATTAAGGTTATGGAGGATGAGGCATACAGGGAATCATTAATTAAAAACGGATTAATAAATTCCAGCCGGTTCAATGTGGAGAATATCGCACAACAATACACTGAGATTTACAGGTCGTTGAATGAGTAATGTAATAGTTTTTACGCTTTTTATTTCGATATACCTCCTCTTGATATGGAAGGCGGGTGAGACATTCCCATTGCTATACCTTTTTCTTTTTACTTTTTTTATTCAATATGTATTCTCTACCCATCTGATTTACAGTCAGTATGGTGCCCTTAGGAAACAAATGCCCATTGGTGAAGACCAACTCTTTGCCTATATCCTTCCAGCTTTACTTTCACTATTCCTGGGTGTATTTATTTTCAATAGAGACTTTCACATCAGGAATTTGATAGACCGGATAGATAAGGAGCAGGCCTTTGTCATGGGTTGCATTTTATTGACAGTATCCTACGGTCTGGACATTGCCCCATTGATAGGCATCACAGCCCTGAAATCTATATTGTCGTTCACATCTTATCTAAAATACATTGCTGCTTTCTGTTTTCTATTCACGGATTTCAGGCTAAAGTATCCGCTGGTAGTCTTCATTTTTGGACAATTGGCACTTGTGGTTTTGCAAACCGGCGTGTTCATGGATTTAATTAATTGGGCTACTTATCTTTTCTTTATAGTCAGCCTTAAGTTTCGCATCTCCTTTATATTCCGGGCTTCTTTCATTTTTATTGCCGTGCCCATCCTTTTACTGATTCAAAGTGTGAAGGATGAGTACAGAAGCGTTACCTGGTCCAATAAGAGGGAAGCGGGCCTGAGCCTGTTTACTGAACTCGCTCAAAAGCGAAGTGAGAAAGATGCGGACAATCCCTTTGCAGAGACGAGGGGAGTTGTGAATACGGTGGGTCGCCTAAATCAAGGCTGGCATTTGGGGATGGTATTGAAACGAGTACCTCTGAAGGAGCCATTCTCTAATGGCGCGGAAATGAAGGAAGATGTCATCGCCTCCTTTTTACCCCGACTTTTTTTTGAAGACAAAAAGAATATCCACACCAGAGAGAAGTTTTACAAGTACACTGGGCATAAATTATCAAAAAAGACGGCCATGACCATCGGGATACTGGGAGATTTTTATGTGAATTTTGGCCGGGTGGGTTCATTCGTGATGCTATTTATTTTTGGGGCACTTGTGGCCAGGCTCCTTTATATATTTATGACACGGTATGTGCTGCCAGATCCTATTAATATCGTTTGGATACCCTACATGTTTACCTACCTCATTCGGGCCGATAATGATTTTTACACTTTGTTTAATGGTATTGTTAAAGGGTTTATAATTTTCCTGGTCATTAATCTAATCAGAAAACAGCTTTGGGTACGAAGGCGGGTGAAGGTGACTCAATAGGGAAGAAGAATGTACTCCTGCTTTACCCATACTATTGGCCTCATTACAAGGCTGGTGGCCCTGTGCAATCTTTGTTTAACCTTGTTGGAGTACTTAATGCCCACGCGAGTTTTTATTTGCTTTCGCTAAACCGCGATATTGATGGATCGTCTTCAGCCATTCCGCTTACACTAAATCAATGGACTAAAGGACCTCAGAATGAAAATATCTATTTCGTCGATCGTATTTCCCCAATCCTGATTTTGAAGTTGATTCGCGAGATAAAACCCCAGGCCATTCTGTTAAATGGTGTTTTCAATATTGCGACCACCGTACCGGGTCTTATCATCGGTAAGTGGTATGGATTAAAGACCATCATCTCACCCAGGGGCATGCTCCAGGACTGGGCGTTGCGGAGAAAAAGTCTTAAGAAGGCTTTTTTTTTATTCTTTCTTAGGTTGTTCCTGAAAAAGGACGAGAAGTGGCATGCTACGAACGATGAGGAGAAAAAAGAAATCATGAAGTTCTTTGGTCTGAAGCAAAAGGTTTCCATAGCATCCAATATTCCCAGGGCGATATCGGAATTCAGGAAAATTGCATTTCCAGATGAGCATGGGAAAATCAAATTGGTTTTTTTGTCCCTGATCAATCCAAATAAAAACCTTCACTTAATCATTGAAGAGATTGCCCGTTCAAACCGAATGGTGACTTTGGATATCTACGGACCAATCATTGACAAGGACTACTGGAAACTTTGCCAGGCAATACTGCCAGACGAGACATTGGTAAAGTATAATGGACCAGTTCCTCCCTGGGAAGTTGTTGATGTACTTAGGCAGTACCATTTTTTTGTACTGCCTACGCAAGGTGAAAATTTTGGACATGCCATATTCGATGCACTGGCTTCAGGAGTTCCGGTAATTATCTCCCGAAACACACCATGGAAGAGCATTGAAGCAAGCGGTTCCGGGTTCTACGTTGATATAGATAAACCAGATTCATTGCGGCAGGTCCTGGATGGAATAAGTAAACTCACTGAAAGCACATACAATCAATTGCGATTGAATAGCACAAAGTACGCGAAGGAGTATTGGGATGGTAAAGATTATTACACTGAGTATTGTTTTTTGGTAGACCCTTCCCTTGCAAATAGATAACCAAAGATTGCATGAGATGTGAATAAGAAACTGCTAGCGTTTTTAAGTTATGCTTTGTTTGTGACATTTTTTCCTAAACTGGTGGCGGGACCCATTCAGCGCGCTCCAGAACTCCTGGTCCAACTCAAGAATAGACGCGGAGAAGAAAATACTTTTAATGCCTTCCATAAAGGCACTTGTGATTTATATTATTGCATTCTTTAGTGCCTCTGCGCCTCCGCGGTTACATTCGCCCCGCTATTTTTAGTCGTACAGTGTACATCCTCGGTCTCAACGCCCACCACGCCGACTCCTCCGCTGCCATTTACAAAGATGGCGTCCTCATCGCCGCCACCGAAGAAGAACGTTTCAGAAGGATAAAACACTGGGCAGGCTTCCCCTCCATGGCCATAGAATTTTGTTTGAAAGAAGCGGGCCTGATGCTCGATGAAGTCGATTTTATTACAATCGGCCGCGACCCGCTGGCTCCATCATTTCTATGCGTTTTCCGGCCATCGCGTTGGGTTTTTTTCAACGCGAGTTAGAAACCTCATAGAAAGTGGCACAGTGGCGAGCGAAATACAGGTCTTAAGTCCAAGTCACTGGCACAACGGCGAGCGAAACCACTGGCACAATGGCGACCGAAACGCTTCTGCACCGCTGGAACAGTATCAGCGAAATGCCTGGCACAACTTCACCGAAATGGGTGGCACAATGGCGAGCGAATTATCCACGCCGCAACCTTAGGCATCCACACGGTTGGTGGGGATCGGCGATCCCCGACGTCAGAGCCATAGTTTCATTTGAAAGCGGATTTGTGTGCGGTCCAATCCATGATTTATTTGCACTACGGAATGATGGACAATTGATCTGGAAAACCAGAATGCCAGCTACTGATGTTGAGGACATGGATTCAAGGAAGGAAATTGTTGAGTGAATAAGGCTGTTAGTTCGCAGGGGCTGTGTGGGGGAACTCTCAGACCTGTCAGACCTGTCTAGACCTGTCAGACTGAGCCTGTCGAAGGCTGACGGTGCGCTTCACCGCTTCCTCTCATCCAGAAACTATTGTGACACGATCTTCAGACCTTGACCCGGCGACGTTCCCGGTTTGGGCAGGAAATTGGCCTGAACTTTGGGATACAATTCAAAAACAGAGAAGGGCTTTCGCCAAAATGTTCGGTCCTTGGTTCAACGGGTAATCATAATGTTTACTCAACGTCCTTGCGAATTGGTAGCCATCTTCAATTGGAGCATTCAATAAAGAAAGGGAAAGTAACAGTTCCCGTTCACGGTGGCGATATCCCCAAGGGGACCCTGAACTCAATACTGAAACAAGCTGGGCTTAAATAATTATACGATGGCTAAAATTAATTTGATCATTGAAAAGGAGAAAGACGGAAAGCTGTGGGGCAGGGTAAACTTCCGCAATAATCTTTTAACTGCTTTTGCCACTACGGTGGAAATGCTTGAAAAGAAAATGACCAGACTGATTAAAGAATTTCATGGAGTCGATGCGGTGTTTGACCACACGTATGATGTATCGGCCTTTTTTGAGAATTTTGATTTCCTTAATCAGACACGGATAGCAACGCTTTCTAGTATTAATCCGGGCTTGCTGAGGCAATATGCGTCGGGTGTCAAGCATCCATCCGCGCAGCAAGCAAAAAAAATTGAGGTGGTCATTCACAAGCTGGCGAAGGAACTTAAATCGGTGTCGCTCTATGCGTAATGTTTAACCGCGGAGGACGCTGAGGAAATGCAACGCCAAGGTCGCTGAGCTTTTGCTTTAACTCTACGCCTGCGCACTGAAGTGCTACGGCGTGTATTTCTCCGCGGCCTTAGCGGTTAAAAATCCGGTGAGACATGTCAGGCAGGCCTCCGCCTTAGCGGTAAGATTAACGCACTCTCTGAAACCCTGACGGTATTCTTTATTTTATTAAATTTTGCTATTCAAAACAAGCGACCATGGAGACGATCATAAAAGTTAGTCCTTCAGAACTAGATATCAAACTTTTGAATAAGATCAGGGATTTTATTGGCAATAAACGAAATGTGGATGTAACCAAATTCTTAAAAGAGATCGATGCTACCTATATGGAATCCCTTGATCATTCCATCCAACAGGCGGATGATGATGGCAGCTTGATCAGTTTTACGATGGAGGATTTCATGGCTTATACTCCTAAGAAAGAGGCATGAGGCAAATTGCTTTTACTCCGGATGCATTGTTCTTTTTCGGAACTGTCCTACCGAGCGCAGCGAGGTATCTCCGCGATCAGGTACACAGTACTTTGTAAGAAGATGCCTCGCCGCTTGACTTATTCTCCGATTGAATTTTTTTCCGGCTCGGCAGGACTTTCAAAGGTGAGGCATGCCTCGCTGTTGAACCTTATCCTTCGATTGCCATTCTTTCAGGCTCTCAAAAATGAGGCGCACCAATCACACCCGATTACCGATCACCCAGTCACCGATCACCGTCGGTTCTTGTTTTCGAAACCGTCCTACCGAACAACTGTCGAGGTACCGAGCAACTGTCGAGGTACTGAGCAACTGTCGAGGTACTGAGCAATGATTTATATTATTGCATTCCTTAGCGCCTCTGCGTCTCTGCGGTTACATTTGCCCCGCTATTTTTAGTCGCACAGTGTACATCCGCCGCCATCGTCACTCACCCTGCAACCTTAGCCGTCTCAAACCAGGGTAACACTTTTGTTTCTCTGCGCAGGGTGCCGGAATCGCCTCCATATAGTATGTACTTTGATAAAGGACTGCCCGCTATTTTTTCAAACTTTTCGAGGTTGGAAAAAAAATCTGCGTTGATCGTAGTGCCGGATTTGATTTCAATAGCTTTTATACCGGAGGACTCTTCGATGAGCAGGTCAATCTCCAGCCCTTTGCTGTCGCGCCAGAAGTAAACCGGTGGCCTTTGCCCCTTGTTATAAAAGCCTTTTATACAATCTGCCACTATCATGTTTTCGAAAAGAGCTCCCCGTGCCCAATGCTTGGCCACATCCTCGGCAGATTTAATGCCCAGCAAGCTGCAGGCAAGTCCTGTATCGTAGAAGTAAACTTTTGGACTTTTAACAATACGTTTCGAATAGTTTTTGTGAAAGGGCCGGAGAAAAAAGATCATAAACCCGGCCTCCAGCAAAGAGCACCAGGATTGAATAGTCTTGTGGTCAGCACCCACTTCAATACTCAACGCAGAGAAATTAATCAATTGCCCTGCTCTACCCGCAAGCAATTCCATAAATTTCCGGAAGGCATTGATGTTGGTTGCATTTACTAATCCCGCAATATCCCTTTCGAGATACGTTTGGTTATAGGAAGGATAAAATAAAGCGGGCTCGATGTCCTTGTCGTATAGGCGCGGATAGAAGCCTTTGAGCAATGCTTCGTTGGGGTTTTCAGGCAATAAACCGGCGTGTCGTAGTTCTTGCAGAGAGAAGGGCAACAAATGCGACACGAAGACCCTTCCGGCCAGACTTTGTGAAATGGTTTGCCTTAGCAGGAAGTTTTGGGATCCGGTTATGATGTATTCGCCCGGTGTTCCTTTTTCATCGCTTATTACCTGCAGGTAAGAAAAAAGGTCGGGCATGCGCTGTGCCTCGTCAATGATTAAGCCTTTTTTGTGCGCGCGCAAAAATGCTTTTGGATCTTCTTCTGCCGCCTGCCGCGTTTCAGGAGACTCGAGATTGACATAATCATAATCCGGAAAACAGATTTTTGATAGCGTAGTTTTCCCGGATTGGCGGGGGCCGGTAATGCTGATAATGGGCATTTTTCCGGCCATTGTAAGTAGAATTGGCTTTAGAGAGCGGTTAACCATGACGCAAAGGTACAGATTGGGAGTTAGACTCCCAATTTGTACCGATCGCACATCACAGAACTCAGTGAGATACTTGATGAAGAAGTGTTGTGTTCTTTCTCGGAACTGTCCTACCGAGCGCAGCGAGGTATCTCCGCGACCAGGTACACAGTACTTTATAAGAAGATGCCTCGCCGATTGACTTATTCTCCGACTGAATTTTTCCAGCTCGGCAGGACTTTCAAAGGTGAGCGCTTGAAGGATGCACCATCGTCCCTTCGTGCGTCGGGATGATACCGGGCAACGCCGGGCTATGCCACCCAGTCTAATGGTACCTTCGATTGCCCTTCTCAGCGAGATACTTAATGAAGAAGTGTTGTATTCTTCTCGAAACCGTCCTACCGAGCAACGTCGAGCATACCGAGCAACGTCGAGGTATCCGCAGCCCGGTACACAGTACTTTGGTCATACCGAGCAACGTCGAGGTATGCCTCGCCGATTGACCTTACCTTCGATCACGATTCTCCCGGCTCGGCAGGACTTTCAAAGGTGAGGCGCACCGATTACCGGTTGCGGATTATGGTTCAGTTTCCGGTTGTTACCGAATTACCTGATTACCGATCACAGGTCACCTGTCGGCAAGTACGCTGGTAATCTCATGTGGTTTTTGCGTAACTTTAAGTCAACTATTATGATCCGTTGAGTATGGAATTAACTAACTACATCGCGGTGAACCCTAAGATCATGATGGGCAAGCCCGTAATTAAAGGAACGCGTATTACCGTGGAGATTATTTTGGAAAAGCTTTCGCATGGTATGATATTTTCTGATATTCTTCAGGCCTACCCATCGCTGAGTGAAGAGAAAATAAAGGCAGCGTTGGAATATGCCACTGCGTCGCTGAAAGGCGATACGATTTATCCGATGGCGATATGAAGTTTCTCGCGGATAACGATTGGTTTAACCGCAGAGGCGTGGAGAAGAAAAATGCAAACACCAAGGCGCGCATAATTTTCTATCTTTGCCATGTAAATAGAACATAAAAATTTGATTTTCTATGGAGCGGATCGTGATTGAAGTACCCCCAAATGTGGCACGTGCCTGGCGCAAGATGCCCGAGGCGCAGAAAAGAGAACTGGGCAATGAAGTAAGCGTGCGAATTGGCAGGAAATTTTTCAAAGATTCGCAAGCTGAGTTTTTGACTTTTATTGATGATTTGCAGAAGCGTATGGCGGAACGTGGACTTACGCAGGAAAAGCTGGATGAGATACTGAATGAAGAAGAAGCGTAGTGTTCTTGTTCTGGACACCAATGCGTTGATCAGCGCTTTTCTGGTCAAGAATTCTACAAGTGACCTCGCGTTTAGAAAGGCTATCAAGACAGGAATACTTGGTATTTCAGATTCATTAATGAGCGAGTTTTTGGCGGTACTGATGAGAAAAAAGTTTGACAAGTATTTTACGGCTGCAGAGAGGGCCGAAGTGATTGGAGAGATTGAAAAATATGCGATCACGTTCAATGCTACAGAAAAAATCACTGTCTGTAAAGACCCGGATGATAACATGATTCTTGAATTGGCTGTGGCATCACATGCGACCTGCATTGTTACAGGCGACTCGCACTTGCTTACACTCGATCCCTTCCGGGAAATCCCTATCCTATCCGCTGCCGATTTTTTGAAAAAGTTTTGAATATCAGAAGAGCGAAGAAGCCGGAAAGGCTAGTGCGGTCCGTGATTACCGATTACATTCCCCCCTTCAATGATTAATTTTATTCCATTCCCTGGCCCCTCTGCGACCCCACGGTTACATTTGCCCCGCTATTTTTAAGTTGCATAATGTACATCCTCGGTCTCAATGCCTACCACGCCGACTCCTCCGCTGCCATCTACAAAGATGACGTGCTGATCGCTGCAACAGAGGAAGAAAGATTCCGAAGAATAAAACACTGGGCAGGCTTTCCCTCCCAGGCCATTGCCTTCTGTCTGAAGGAGGCGGGCATCACAGTTGATCAACTGGACTATATCACTATCGGCCGCGACCCGAAAGCCAAGTTCGCAAGGAAAGTGCTGTTCCTGGCAAAGGATCCTTTCGGTGGTATTAAGACAGTGCGGGAACGGTTGGAGAACCGGGGCAAAATCACTTCCCTTGAAAAAGAATTTGAAAATCATTTCTCCGTGGATGCGGCTTCGATACGACCCAAGATCAAAAACATCGAACACCACCGGAGTCACATGGCGTCGGCATTTTTTCCGAGCCCTTTTGATGAAGCCGCCGTTCTTTCAATAGATGGTTCTGGCGATTTTACGACGACCATGATAGGAGTAGGCCGCGGTACTAAACTGGAGGTGTTGGATTCAATTGATTTCCCCGTTTCGTGCGGACTGTTTTATACAGCGTTTACTCAATTTTTAGGCTTCCCGCATTATGGCGATGAATACAAGGTCATGGGACTGGCCCCCTATGGCCAACCGACCATGGTGGATAAAGTTAAGAAGATGCTGCGTTTTACGGATAACGGTTTATTAGATTGGGATGAACGCTATTTCAGTTCGGCGCGCGAAGGCGTCATAACGTACAGCAAAGACCATGTGCCCGAAGTCGGTAATTTATTTAGTCCTTATTTTGTAGAAATATTTGGCAAGGCCCGCTCAAAAGATGAAGCGCTGACACAGCAGCACAAAGACCTGGCGGCATCCGTTCAACGGGTGACGGAAGAATTATTGATCCATATCTTGTCACATCTTCAAAAAAGAACGGGCCTAAAAAATATTTGCGTCGCCGGGGGAGTAGCGCAGAACTCCGTCGCCAACGGAAAATTTATCGGGAACACAGGCTTTGAAAAACTATACGTACCTCCGGCCGGCCACGATGCGGGCTTGTCGATGGGATCGGCCTTGTATCACTATCACCAGACGCTTGATAAACCACGGGTGGCGCCGACCTACTCCGCCTGCACGGGCAGCAAATTCAGCAATGATGAAATCGAATTAATTCTTAAAAAGAGAAACGTTCAATATTCACGATTGGAGGATAATATTCTTTTCGAACGAGTTGTGGAGAAATTATTGGCACCGGGTGTCGTTGGCTGGTTTTCAGGGCGCGCGGAATTTGGACCGCGTGCACTGGGGGCGAGATCGATTATAGCAGATCCGAGGAATGCAAAAGCAAAGGATCTCCTTAACTTAAAAATCAAGAGACGTGAAAGCTTCCGTCCGTTTGCGCCTTCTATCCTGAAAGAATATGTCGGTGAGTATTTTGAAAAAGTAGAAGACGTGCCCTTTATGGAAAAGGTATTCCCGATCCGGAAGGAGAAACGTGACATCATCCCCGCTGTAACCCACGTGGATGGGACGGGACGTCTTCAGACAGTGATGAAGGATATCTCTCCGCGATATTATGCGTTGATTGACAAGTTCCGGGAGAAGACGGGTGTTCCGATTTTACTGAACACTTCTTTTAACGAAAATGAACCCATTGTCAACACACCGGATGAAGCGCTGGATTGTTTTTTGCGGACGCAGATGGATATGCTGGTGCTGGAGAATTGTGTAATAGAGCGATAAGAATGCGTGTCACGCAAAGGCCGCGAAGGAAGGCCGCAAAGATCGCAAAGTCTTATGATCCTTAGTAGGCGACCTTTGCGCTTTAGCTTTGCGCCTTTGTGTGAACCTGTATATTTTTTAGATTGATCTTATGAAGATTTCTCTCATCACGGTTTCCTATAATTCGGTGGCAACAATAAAAGATACAATTGTATCGGTCCGTTCACAAGACTTTAAGGACATTGAATATATCATCGTGGACGGAAATTCAAGTGATGGAACTGTGGAGATTATTCAATCGTCTGGGGCCAGTGTGAGTAAATGGTTGAGCGAGTCCGATGAGGGAATCTACGATGCCATGAACAAAGGCATTAAAATGGCGACGGGAGAGGTAGTCGGCATTATCAATTCAGATGACTTCTATTTTAGCGATCAAATCATTTCCGCTGTCTCAAAGTCATTTGCTGATGATCACGTCGATGCTGTCTTTGGAGATTTGATTGTGGTGAATCCTAAGAATCCTGGGAAGGTTGTAAGGACGTACTCGTCAAAAAACTGGTACCCGGAAAAATTTGCCCGCGGATTTATGCCCGCGCATCCCACCTTTTTTGTGCGAAGAAAGTATTATGAGCAATTCGGTTTGTTTAAAACGGATTACAAAATCGCAGCCGATTATGAAATGCTCATCCGCCTGTTGTACGTCAATAAACTGAAGTACCGGTATCTGCCGATGACGATGGTGGTAATGAGAAAAGGAGGCGTCAGTTCGAATGGTCTGAAAAGCAATCTTGTCCTGAACCAGGAAATTCTGAGAGCGTGCAAAGAAAACGGGATCCCAACCAACTACTTTTTGATTTACAGTAAATATTTTTTTAAGCTGTTTGAACTGCTGACTTGAAAGCCTTTACGTATTTTGAGTGCTTCTTTGCGGTCTTAGCGTGAAACATTTTCTCGCAAAGGGCGCAAAGTTTTCCGCAAAGGACGCTAAAATAGTGCGCTTCTGAACAGCCTCTCGTAGCCTAAGTGTGGTAACATTAAAAGGATAAAGCAGAATTTCTCTTTGCGTATTTTGCGCCCTTCTTCGCTGTCTTTGCGTCAAATTTTTTAGCAAAAAGTATGATCTTCAATTAATCGATAGCTCTCTAAATGAAAATTTTCATCACAGGCGTTTCAGGCTTTGTCGGGTCGGGATTGGTGGTCCATCTTCAATATGCGACTGGCATTTCATTGTACGGCCACAGCAGAAACCCGGAAGGTACAAAACTGAAATTTAAGGACTGTAAGATTGAAATCATTCCGCACTACTCGGCCGCCGTTTTTGATGACCTGGACATTGACTGTGTCATCCACCTCGCCGGTATCGCCCATGACCTGAGCAATAAATATGAGCCCCACGATTATTACGCTGTAAATTTTGAAGGAACGAGATCCGTATTCGAAGCATTCATCAAATCCGACGCAAAAAAATTCATTTTCCTCAGTTCGATAAAAGCATGCGTAGACTCTTCGGATGAACCTGTAGATGAGGAAACCCCTGCGAACCCCGTTTCTGATTATGGTAAATCAAAACGGCTGGCGGAAGCGTTCATGGAACAGCAAGCCCTATCCGAAGGAAAAAATGTTTACATATTCAGGCCGTGCATGATCCATGGAAAAGGCAACAAGGGCAACCTGAATGCATTGTATCGATATGTGAAATCGGGATGGCCGTATCTGTTCGGGGCCTATTCGAACCACCGCTCTTTTTTAAGTGACGATAATTTGAATTTTATTGTTCAGGAATTTTTGGAGAACAAATTTCCATCCGGCGTTTATCACCTGGCCGACGATCA
The DNA here is from genome assembly GCA_025350305.1 of Cyclobacteriaceae bacterium. Lineage (GTDB taxonomy): Bacteria > Bacteroidota > Bacteroidia > Cytophagales > Cyclobacteriaceae > ELB16-189. The sequence goes on from JANXYC010000177.1 coordinate 22,961, forward strand.
GCCCTTGTCGACCAACGAGTTGATCGCTGTCATCTCTTCAAGCCTCAACAGGAAGCCGCGCATTTGGAATATTCCAGTTTCTTTGATTGACCCCCTCTCGAAGTTGGGTTCTTTTTTTAGATTGCCGGCGGAACGGTTGAAGCAAAAACTTACGGAGAGCATGATGGTCTCTACAGTAAAACTCAAAAGTGTCTTACGAAAACCTTTACCTGTTGATAGTAAAACCGGTTTGTTAAACACATTAGGATCCTTTAATGAGTAGTCTCTATTATTTGTTCTTCGCTGCAGTTTTGATCGGTGTGGAGTTGCTGTATTTTAGAATCGCCCGATCGTACAAAATTCTCGATCACCCCAACACCCGGAGTCTCCATGAGCGCCCTACGATACGGGGAGGGGGGATTATTTTTTATCTGGCAGCGTTGTTGTTTTATGCGATCACGCTCCGACCCAGTCCGTTGTTTATTGTCTCCCTCACGCTGGTGAGTGTGGTAGGTTTTATTGATGATGTTCGCAATCTTAACATCATTGTTCGCTTTCTTGTTCAGTTCATAGCTATCGCCTTGATGTACTTTGACATGGATATGTCGGCGACCAGTAACTTCGTGATCATCCTGTTTTTTATAGTTTCAGTGGGAACGTTGAACACCTTTAATTTTATGGATGGCATCAATGGCCTCACTGGAGGTTATGGGCTGGTGGCGTTGGGAAGTTTATTGTACATCTCTTTGCATGAAATTCATTTTGTTGAATATGATTTCATCCTGGCCATCATGACCGCCCTGCTGATTTTTTGTTACTTTAATTTTCGAAAGAAGGCGGTTTGCTTTGCGGGTGATGTGGGGAGTTTATCCATCGGATTCATTGTTATTTTTCTGATTGTTAAATTGATCACACTGACGGGTAACTACACATTCGTCTTTTTGCTTTCCGTCTACGGTGTTGACAGTGTACTTACGATCATGCACCGGCTCATCCGAAAGGAAAATATATTCAAGCCACATAAATTGCATTTCTACCAGGTGATGGTTAATACGTATGGGATTTCTCATGTCATGATGAGTTGTATGTATGTAACCATTCAATTATTGATCAATCTGATTTTGATCATGAGCATGGATTTGAGAATAGGTTATCAATACATAATCGGGTTCTGCCTGGCATTAATTTTGGGTGTAGTATATGTGTTCTTTAAATTACGAGTAAGGGACTCTCATTAGCCCAGCGCCTCCGCGATGTCTAAGGAAAGCTTCAAAAACTCCTAGGTTCTTCTCTTCCGGAGAAGGTGGGATGAGGCCAATGAAAAAGTGTTTTTGAAGCTTTCCGAAACCGTAAAAAACTAATCTTGAATATGTCAGGGTTTTATAAACAATACAGCAAACCCATTCTTGATGTGTGTCTCGCCATGTTGATACTGATTGCATTTTCATGGCTTATGGTGTTG
>JANXYC010000252.1 GCA_025350305.1 Cyclobacteriaceae bacterium
GCATCGGATGTCATCAAACACCTGGTAAAGTCGATCCCCGGATTGGAAAACAAAATGGTGGACGATCTTATTGTAGGCAATGCGGTACCGGAAGCGGAGCAAGGCATGCAAATCGGTCGGATGATTTCATTGCTGGCGTTAGGTATTGATACGCCGGGACTGGTCATCAATCGTTATTGTGGATCAGGCGTGGAAGCGATTGCGATCGCCAGTGCACGAATTCACGCAGGCCAGGCCGATATCATTATCGCCGGAGGAACTGAATCAATGTCGCTCGTGCCGGTGATGGGATTCAAAACAGCCTTGAATTATACAATTGCAAAAGACCACCCGACGTATTACACGAGCATGGGCCTTACGGCTGAAGAAATCTCGAAACAATATAAAATTTCGCGTGAAGATCAGGATCAGTTTTCTTATGAGTCGCATATGAAAGCAGCGGCCGCCTGGAAGGAAGGAAAGTTCAAGGACGAAGTGGTACCCATCACAGTAAAAGAAGTATATGTTGATGGTAACATGAAGAAAAAAACACGGGAGTTTATCGTTGATAAGGACGAAGGCATTCGAGCGGACACCACGGTAGAAGGTCTTTCAAAACTAAAGCCAGTTTTCGCAGCGGGCGGAACGGTAACAGCCGGCAATTCTTCCCAGACCTCTGATGGTGCGGCTTTTGTGGCCGTGATGTCCGAGCGAATGGTAAAGCAGCTTAATCTGAAACCCATCGCACGGATGGTTAGTTATGCAACCGCGGGTGTTGACCCCCGCATCATGGGCATCGGTCCGGTAGCCGCTATACCCAAGGCATTAAAGATTGCGGGAAAAAAATTGGAAGACATTGATTTGATCGAATTGAATGAAGCATTTGCCGCCCAATCATTAGCCGTGATAAAAGAATTAGGGCTCGATCGAACTAAAATAAATCCGAACGGTGGTGCCATTGCTGTGGGTCACCCGTTAGGTTCGTCGGGGGCACGTCTTTCTGTGCAATTATTTAACGAGTTGCGCAGACAGAAGAAAAAGTATGGAATGGTGACTGCCTGCGTTGGTGGAGGACAGGGGGTGGCGGGGGTTTATGAATTTCTTAATTAACTCGTTGTTGGTTGTTCGTTGATAGTTAATCGTGGCTCAGATAAACTCATATAAGGATTTAGAAGTTTGGCGGCAAACGCGAGCGTTGGTAAGTGATATTTATCAGCTCACTAAGAATTTTCCAAAAGAAGAACAATTTGGGTTAACTAACCAACTACGAAGAGCAGTCATTTCAGTTCCATCCAATATTGCGGAGGGATGCGGAAGGAATCATCATAAGGACTCCACGCAATTCTTTTTTATAGCCCGAGGATCGCTTTACGAAATTGAAACACAACTTATTTTAGCTTCTGATTTGCAAATTATTTCAGAGAATGAATTACAAAAGATCACTGAACAAGTAACTCGCTGTAAAAAACTTCTCGGCGGCTTTATTAATTATTTTCAAAAACTGTCCACCAACGAACAATGATCAACGATCAACGAAACTCCAGAAACATATGACAACAGCAACCCAAAATAAAAGTGCAATCAAAGGCGGCGAGTTCCTCATCCGCGAAACAACAGCGCAGGAGATCTTCATTCCTGAAGAATTCAATGAGGAGCAAAAGATGATTGCGCAGACGTGTAAAGATTTTCTGAAACAGGAAGTCTATCCAAAACTGAATGAGATCGATTCCCAGAAAGATCCAAAACTCATGCCGTCGCTTCTCGATAAGGCAGGGGAACTTGGTTTGTTGGGGATTTCCGTTCCTCAGGAATTGAGTGGCTTTGGTATGGATTTCAACTCTTCGATGCTTGTAGCGGAAGTTTTGGGGGCGGGATATTCTTTTGCTGTTGCCATTTCCGCGCACACCGGTATCGGTACGCTTCCGATTTTGTATTACGGCAATGAGGCGCAGAAGAAAAAATATATTCCCAACCTGGCGACAGGAAAATGGAAGGCAGCGTACTGCCTCACAGAACCCGACTCCGGCTCCGATGCAAACAGCGGCAAAACAAAGGCGGTGCTTTCGGGGGATGGAAAACACTACCTCATCAACGGACAAAAGATGTGGATAACCAATGGAGGCTTTGCTGACGTGTTTGTTGTGTTTGCGAAAATCGACAATGACAAAAACCTCAGCGCGTTCATTGTTGAGAAGACCTTTGGCGGCATTACGATGAACGAAGAAGAAAAGAAGATGGGCATCAAGGGATCTTCCACCCGACAGATTTTTTTCAACGACTGCAAGGTGCCGATAGAAAATCTATTAAGCGAACGAGAGAATGGTTTTAAGATCGCTGTAAATATCCTCAACATTGGCCGTATCAAATTGGGTGTCGCGGCTGTGGGTGGAAGTAAGATGACAGTTTCGGCGGCGACGAAATATGCAAAAGAGCGGAAGCAGTTTGGCACACCGATTTCCAACTTTGGTGCAATCAAACACAAAATTGCCGAAATGTCCACGAGGATCTTTGCCTCAGAATCTGCGCACTATCGTGCTTCACAAAACATCGACGATGCATACCATGCGTTTGTGGCGGCGGGAATGGATTCAGCGAAGGCCCGGTTAAAAGCATTGGAAGAATTTGCTATCGAGTGTGCTATCCTGAAAGTGCATGGTTCGGAGGTACTCGACTTTGCTGTAGATGAAGGTGTGCAGATTTTTGGTGGCATGGGCTTCTCCGCTGAAGGTCCCATGGACCGCGCTTACCGCGATGCCCGTATCAACCGCATCTTCGAAGGCACCAATGAAATCAACCGGCTGCTCACCATCGATATGCTGATGAAGCGCGCCATGAAAGGTTCACTGGACCTGATGACGCCAGCGACGGCAATTCAAAAGGAACTGATGGGTATTCCCGACTTTGGCGTGAGTGACGACACGGCGGTTTTCGCAAAAGAAAAAAGGGCCTTGGCTAATCTCAAGAAAGCGGGACTTATGGTTTCAGGTGCAGCCGTACAAAAGTTCATGATGAAACTTTCCGATGAACAGGAAGTCCTCATGAACCTGGCGGATATGCTCATAGAAGTATATGTTGCCGAGTCGTGCTTGTTGCGCGTGGAGAAATTGATTGGTATTCGCGGCGAGAAGGCCTGTGCGATGGAGAAAGAAATGGCAATAATATATTTGCACGGAGCCATTGAGAAAGCGGCATCGGCGGGCAAGCAGGCCATTTACGCTTTCGCGGAAGGGGATGAATTGAGACTGATACTGCTAGGATTGAAACGGTTCACGAAGATTGATCCGTACAACCTGAAGGAGGCCAGAAGAAGGGTTGCGAATTATGTGATTGAGAAAGGGGAGTATCCTTTTTGAAGTATTGAGACAGTCAATGGCCGGGAGAGATTCCGGCTTTTCTTTTTTATTCTGTTGAATAGGTCAAGCATTCTGAAGGCCCCATCAAAACAACTCCTGTCCTTTGATTTACTTTAGTAATTATGAATTAGTCCTACTTTGTCAAGTTAGGCAATCTATTGAATAGCATAAGGTTCCAGCCGAAGAGCGAGTCAGAAGTATGGTCACGAAGAACACAACGAACCACTACGAAATCAAGGTCCAGCGGATCATTGGTCCTGTTTCGTTGTGCTAGTTGTGTCATCTTCGTGCTCGTTGTGACCCAAAAAATCTAAATATGGCAAAGGTAGGATTAGTTATCTTAATTTTATAGTAAGCAACACGATAATGAAAAATCTAAGATCTGTCCTTTTTCTGGGATTTGTTCTTACCACGTCCGGTGTGATCGGCCAATCGCTGACCATTGACGAATGCTATGAGTTGGCGAGGAAAAATTATCCCCTGATCAAGCAAAAGGAGTTGCTGGTAAAGAGTATGGAGTTTACCATCGCCAACGCGCAATCGGGTTACTTACCACAGGTTGCTATTTATGCGCAGGCGACGTATCAATCCGACGTAACCCGTCTTCCTGGCGGGGTTCCCGGGGTTGAGCCCCTTTCAAAAGATCAGTATAAGATATATGGAGAACTTAACCAGACGATTTTTGACGGAGGTGTTATTAAGAACCAGGCGGCCATTCAGAGTGCAAATACATTGATGGAACAACAGAAAGTAGAAGTTGAACTGTATAAAATCAAGGATCGCATTAACCAGATCTTCTTTGGTGTGTTGTTGATGGAAGCCCAATTGACGCAGGTCGATCTGCTTAAAAGGGATTTGCAAACATCTTTGACGAAGACCGAATCCGCCATCCGCAACGGTACAGCGTTCAAGTCAAATGCTGACATACTCCAGGCGGAACTTCTGAAATCAGATCAGCGTATCATTGAAATGAGAGCAGCGCGCAAAGCTTACCTGGACATGTTAGGATATTTCATCAACCAGCCCGTTCAGGAAGGCGCATTACTTGAAAAACCAACTGGTGTTTTACCGGAAGCAGGATCCATAATCAAACGACCCGAGCTTACGCTTTATCAATTTCAAAGTGACTTGTTAGGTGCGCAATTCAAGGCCAACACAACCCGTAACGTTCCGAAGCTTGGATTTTTTGTGCAGGGTGGATACGGCAGACCTGCATTGAATGTATTAAGAAATCAGTTTGACACCTATTATTTAGGCGGATTGAGATTGAATTGGTCACTCACGGGATTTTACAATTCTAAACGTGACAGGCAACTACTGGATGTAAACACGGAGGTGGTGAATTCACAGAAAGATATTTTCTTATTCAATACCAACCTCACGTTAAGACAACAGGGGCAAGAGGTAGAGAAGCTTGAACAACTTATTAAAGTGGACGACCAAATTATTGCCCTGAGAATCAAGATAAAAGATACCTCAAAAGCGCAGCATGAAAACGGAGTAATATCCACCAGCGATTTTCTGCGGGAACTTAATGCTGAAGATGCCGCCAAACAAAACTTATTGCTTCACCAGGTACAACTCATGCTGGCGCAATACAACTATCAGACAACTTCAGGAAACTAAAAACATTTTTAACTATGAACATTCGATTGACTTCTTATCTTCTTTTAACAATTGGATTGGCCTCGTGTGGGCAAAACGGCAATCAGTATGATGCTTCTGGAAATTTTGAGGCGGAGGAGACAATCATATCGTCTGAATCTACTGGAAAAATCCTTCAATTGAATATTGAGGAAGGACTCGTACTCAAAGCGGGCCAGCCGGTAGGCTACATCGACACGACACAACTTTTCCTGAGAAAGAAACAGCTGCACTATTCCATTCGCGCACTGCTGGCAAAGTCGCCCGATGCTGCCAGCCAGTTGTCCACTATCCAAAGGCAAATCGAAACCACCACGTATGAGAAAAAAAGGATTGAGAACCTGTTAAAGGATGATGCCGCTACAATGAAGCAGATGGATGATTTGACAGCACAAGGGGATCTTTTGCAGAAGCAATACAATGCACTTCAAACTTCACTTGTCATCGCGACACGATCCATACAAAGTGAAACGTTGCCACTTAAGGCACAAATAGAACAATTAGAGGATCAAATCAAGAAATCGATTATCATCAATCCAATGGAAGGCACTGTGCTGACGAAGTATGCCGAGCGGGATGAAGTAGTAACGACCGGGAAGCCCATTTATAAAATTGCTGATCTGTCTGCGATGGTGATGCGGGCGTACATTTCAGGTGATCAGATTGCCGAAATTAAACTGGGTCAGAATGTTAACGTCCTGGTTGACGATGTAAAAGCGGGCTCCAAAAAATATGCGGGTGTAGTTGCCTGGGTGTCGGATAAAGCAGAGTTTACACCCAAGACAATTCAAACAAAAGACGAACGCGCCAACCTGGTGTACGCCATTAAAATCAATGTAAAGAACGACGGTTTTCTGAAAATTGGAATGTATGGTGACGTTATGTTCAAGTAGTGTTGACTTTTGATTCTAATTCATCTCTCATAAAATAGTTTACGATGAACTCCGCTGTTAAAGTAAACAACGTTTACAAAAGTTTTAAAAAGGGGAAAACGGAAGTTAAGGCCTTACAAGAGATTTCATTTGAAGTTAATAAAGGTGAGCTGTTTGGTTTGATCGGCCCCGATGGCGCAGGAAAGACTACACTCTTCAGAATTCTGACGACGCTAATGCTTGCCAATAAAGGAGAAGCGTGGGTAGATGGATTTGAGGTGGTTAGTCAATATAAGGAGATTCGTAAACGAGTAGGCTATATGCCAGGCCGGTTTTCGCTCTATCAGGATTTAACGGTAGAAGAGAATCTTTCTTTTTTTGCAACACTTTTCAACACATCCCTGCAAGAGAACTACGATCTGATAAAGAGTATTTATCAGCAGATTGAGCCATTCAAGAAAAGAAGGGCAGGTGCTCTTTCCGGCGGGATGAAACAAAAACTCGCGCTGAGTTGTGCGCTTATTCACCGACCAACAGTTTTGTTTTTAGATGAGCCTACCACTGGCGTGGATGCGGTTTCGCGGAAGGAGTTCTGGGAGCTTTTGCACCAGTTGCAAGCGCACGGTATCACGATCATTGTTTCAACACCCTACATGGATGAAGCCAGCCTGTGCGACCGGGTTGCACTCATGCAGGAAAGCAGGATCATGGAGATAAATTCACCGAAGGGCATCACGGAAAATTTCAAAAAACCATTGTGGTCGGTGCGATCAGCCGACATGTATAAACTGATGCTGGACCTCCGTTCTGGTGATGTGGTTGATACGTGTTATCCGTTTGGTCAGTATCACCATGTCGTTTTCAAAAAAGATCCACATACGGTGGAGGAGGCAAAACAGGCAATCGCCACGATATCTGCAAAGGATCTTGAGGTACAGCGAATTCCGGCTACGATCGAAGATTGTTTTATGGAACTCATGAGAAAATAGTATGAACGACGATCACGCCATTTCAGTCAGCCAGTTAACAAAGCGTTTTGGCTCTTTCACTGCCGTGGATGCCATTACATTTAACGTAAAGCGTGGAGAAATTTTTGGCTTTCTGGGGGCCAACGGTGCAGGCAAAACAACTGCAATGCGCATGCTCTGCGGACTTTCTTTTCCTACAAGCGGCCAGGCAACGATTGCCGGGTTTGACCTCTACCGCGATGCCGAAAAGATTAAAAAAAACATCGGTTACATGAGTCAGAAATTCTCTTTGTATGAAGACTTAACCATTCGCGAAAATATCCGCTTCTACGGTGGTATCTACGGCCTTACCGATAAACAGATAAAATCCAAGACAGATTTCATGGTAGACCATCTGCATCTCGAAAACCAGGTTGACAACCTCGTAAAATCACTGCCCCTTGGGTGGAAACAAAAGCTTTCGTTTTCAGTTGCCATGCTCCATCACCCGAAAATTGTTTTCCTTGACGAACCAACGGGTGGTGTCGATCCGGTGACAAGAAGAGAATTCTGGACGATGATCTATGAAGCCGCCCATGAAGGCACGACTGTTTTTGTCACTACCCATTACATGGATGAGGCAGAATATTGCGATCGTGTCTCCATTATGGTAGACGGCAGAGTTGATGCACTTGACACACCCCTGGAGCTGAAGCGGAAGTTCAATGCGCCGAGCATGGAAGAAGTTTTTATTCAACTGGCGAGGAAAGCAAAACGAAGTGATAATTAGAATTTGAATGAAGCAGTTCTTATTTTTTGTCCAAAAGGAATTTTATCACTTGTTGCGCGACAGGCGTACCCTGTTTATCCTTTTTGGAATGCCGTTAATGCAGATCCTCATTTTTGGATTCGCGTTGACCAACGAAGTAAAAAACACACGGATTGCTATTTTAGATAATTCCAGAGATGAGGCCACCGCGGGCATTATTCATCAGTTGGAAGCCAGTCGTTATTTTGATATTGTAAAAAATATTCGAGGATACGGAGAACTTGAACCTGCCTTTCGGGAAGGGAAGGTAAAATTAGCCGTGGTCTTCCCACCACGGTTTCAATACACGCTCTTGCATGAGAACAGCGCATCGGTACAACTCATTGCTGATGCCACGGATCCAAACGTTGCCAACACATTGGCCAATTATGCCACTGCGATTATCATGGATTACCAAAAAAGTATGAAAGGCCAACAAGACTTTCCTTATACAATTAACACAGAGATGCGGATGCTGTACAATCCTCAGTTGAAAGGCTCATACAATTTTGTGCCGGGCGTAATGGCCATGGTATTGATGCTCGTGTGTGCGATGATGACCTCCATTTCCATTGTGCGTGAAAAAGAAATGGGCACGATGGAGATAATCCTGGTCTCACCCATCATGCCCATTCGTGTGGTAATTGCCAAGATGGTTCCCTATTTCCTGCTTTCCGGCGTAAACATCGCCAGTATTCTGCTGTTGAGTGTTTTTGTATTAGACGTTCCAATCCAAGGCAATCTGGTATTGCTGGTAAGCGAATGTTTGCTATTCACTGTAACGGTGCTGGCATTGGGACTATTGATTTCTTCTGTCACCGACTCCCAGCAGGTTGCCATGCTTATTTCATTGATGGGATTATTCTTACCCACCATCATGTTAAGCGGTTTCATGTTCCCGGTGGAAAACATGCCTATTCCCTTGCAGATTGTTTCAAATATTGTGCCTGCAAAATGGTTTTACTACATCGTAAAAAACATCATGATCAAGGGTCTCGGCTTTGGCTATGTGTGGAAAGAGACACTTGTCCTGACCGGCATGACTGTTTTTTTTATGTTGGTGAGCATCAAAAAATTTAAGATACGATTGGAATGAGAGCGTTGCGAATTTTATTGGAAAAAGAATTCAAGCAGGTATTTCGTGACCCTGCTATCCTTCGAATAATTTTTATGATGCCCATCGTTCAACTGTTGGTTATGCCGTTGGCAGCAGACTACGAAGTAAAAAATATAAAACTTTGTGTTGTGGACTTTGACCGCTCGTCGTACTCTCAAAAGTTAGTGAATAAGATTACAGCTACGAAATATTTTCGGTCGGTTGACTATACCGATTCCTATGAAAAGGCACTTACCTATGTCGAAAAGGATGAAGCCGACCTGGTGCTGCAAATACCATCATCGTTTGAAAAACAATTGGTGAAAGAGGACCGGGCAACGGTGTTCATGGCCCTCAACGCTATCAATGGGGTGAAGGCAAATCTGGGTGGTGCTTACCTGCGTACTATCATTGGAGACTTTAACGAGGAGGTCAGACTGGAATGGCTGCAGCTTCCCCGATTAAGTCCGCAGCCAACGATTCAGGTCTCAGCAATCAATTGGTTTAACCCGCTTATGAACTATCAGGTTTTTATGGTGCCTGGCATCCTGGTAATTCTGGTGACGATGGTCGGCGCTTTTCTTTCTGCGCTTAACATCGTAAAAGAAAAGGAAATTGGCACGATCGAACAGATCAATGTCACACCCATCCGGAAGTATCAATTTATTTTAGGCAAGCTCATCCCGTTTTGGGTATTGGGACTGATCATCCTGACGATCGGATTGATCATATCATGGGCCGTGTACGGAATTGTACCGGCTGGTAACGTATTCACGATTTATATTTTTGCAGCAGTGTATTTATTGGCTGTACTCGGTATGGGTTTGTTGGTTTCCACGTTTGCCAATACGCAGCAACAGGCCATGCTTCTTTCCTTTTTCCTGATGATGATCTTCATCCTGCTTGGTGGTTTGTACACCTCCATCGATAGTATGCCGGGCTGGGCCCAAACGTTTACAAAATTCAATCCGGTCTCTTATTTTATTGAAGTTATGCGTATGGTGGTTTTGAAAGGAAGCGGTTTATACGACATTCGAAATCATCTTTTCATTGTGTTTGCATTTGCAGTGGTGCTCAACAGTTTTGCTGTTTGGAATTATAGGAAGAGAAGTTAATGTATTAGCGTCCAGTTGAAATAAGTTTTCAGGCAAAGTACCCTATTTGGGCTAAAGCCTTTTTTATATTGTCAGAAATTCAAGTCCTCCACATATGGACTTTAGTCCACCTAGTAAAATTAGTTCTGAAATCACATTGATCAGGCAACTGTTCAGTTCTGTACTTAACCTGTTCATTTTTCAACAATCTTGTCCGGCTGGTGGTCTTTTCAGGACAGCTAAACCTCTTAAAAACATTGGTTTGGGCCCATTTGAAATCTCAGAATGATTTTTGATCGTATCCGGGCAAACGCAAAAAACAATGACCACCCGCAACGCCTCCTCTTCATCAACTGTTTTACTTGCAATCATTCTCATCATTACATTTCCAATTTGGTTTGCGGTAGGTGCCGCGCTTTTTGGAGTAGTGATGGGACTGTTCGGAGTCGCCATTGGAGTGATCGCCGCCATCTTCGGCGGGCTGATTGCACTCATTGCTTTGCCGTTCAAATTACTCTTTGGCTGGCATTCAGGTTGGCATTGGTTTCCGCATTTCCACTATAATGGATTTGTGATGATTGCGCTCTTCATAGTAGCGGCTCTCATTGTACGCGGGAGAAGGGGTAATCAGTGATCGGTAACCGGTGCCACAGTATGTCAGCTTATCATTTAGAAAAATAAGACGACCGATTACTGATTACCCCTAATTAATCTTGGTTTCTAACTTGAATCCCATAACATGATTGCGCAGTGCATCGAGCCAACTCACATCAGCGTCCCACTTGTTGCCCAGAAAAATATTTCCATTTCCGATGTGTCGGAAATAAAACTTATAAACTTCTGTATCCGCCGGAATGGTCTTGAGTTGGAGCTGCCCGTTTGGAAACGCTATAGATGCATAAGTGCTTTCGGCCCTCGCCATGTCGTAACCTAGTATTTCTCTTGCAGCTTTTCCGCGGGTGTGCACGAAACAGAGCACATACAAAAAGCCTTGCTTCTTTAACTCCTTTTCATCAGCGCCGTTCTCGGTGATTGTATATTTGAGCGGATAATTGTTCTGAAAGAATTTTTCCAGCTCGTGGTCCATCGTTTCGTTTCCAAATTTTGGGACCGCCAGGTTGTCCACTTTCAAATCAATAGCGTAAAACTCCTGACGGCTGCCCCGCATGGGATCCACTGAAATATCGGTTTCCGGAAACTGATTTACCAAAAAGTTTTGCTTCTTCTGACTTCGCCAGGAATCCTGGAAGGCAGTGCGCGAGAGTTCGTTAAGCCGCTCTTTTTCAATGCGCCATGCTTGAAGGGACCTGTCAAAAAGACCGTTCTTTGGATCAAAGGTGACAGCGATGAGTTGAAATCCGGTGGTTGATTTTTCAAAGAAAATGAGATACTTGATCTGACGTGAAGTAAAGTATTCTCCAAAGGCTTTTGTAATATCTTTTCCGGACATTACCACATCGGTTTTAAAGTAGGCGACCGCATCAATTCCGATTTGCTGAAAGGCCCGCTGGATTTCTTCGAGTTCACTTTGCTGAAAGGTATAGTCATGCAGCACCACCGATCGTGAAGCAAGGAGGTCTTTCGGAACCGTTTCGGTGAACGAAAGCCCGGATGTAGCATGAGTTTGTGAAAAAAGACTGTTGGATAGCAAAAGGACGAACAAGACTGTCCACAACTTTCTTGGCGTCTCTTTTCTTTTAGCCACACTTGTCAAAATAAAATTCATTCTTACTAAACGCAGAAATAACAACACTATTTTAAATTCCTATAAAAATGCCCTCGGAATCTTCTTTCACCGGATAGGTAACCAAATCACGGGATCGCTCAGCGCACTCGCGGCCGGTTTTCAGGTTAAACTGCTGACCGTGCCACGGGCAAACGATCTCACCTAAAAAATTGACGACTCCTTTGCTCAGCGATTCTCCATTGTGAGGACAGGTGTCCTCCACGGCCAACAATTGATGATCGCCCCGTACCAGGCATATGCGCTTACCACGGACGATGAGCAGGCGCGGCTGTTGGGGCGCCAGCGCCTTCTCCATTTCAGCAACCGAAGAAAAGATCTTGACCCAATCCAAGGCAGTATTTTGTGAAGTCTTTTTTTTATCTTACTCGTTCTCTTCACTCCCTACAAATATGAAAAAATTATGGGTGTGTCCTGTACTAAAGCATATAGGGTGGGCATGAATGGCCACGGTCTTAAGGCCATGTCAAATGAAAAGTTGACCAATGGGTGTAAAGAACAAATTGTTTTTTAACAGCAAATCGCAAATAAAAAAGTGACTTTACCGGAACAGATAATCGCAGCAGAGAAGAGGATACGACCTTATCTAAGGGAGACACCGTTGGAATATTCCTATATACTGACCCAAATGAGCGGAAGCGAGGTCTATCTTAAACTGGAGAACCTGCAAGTCACGGGATCATTCAAGGCCAGGGGTGCATTGAACAAAATTGCATCTCTTAAAAATTCAAAAACAAAAATAGTTACCGCTTCCACCGGAAATCATGGTTTGGGGGTGGCGAACGCTTTATCTGTTGTAAAAAAAGAAGGAACTATCTATTTGCCACACGATTCCTCTCCCGCAAAAGTGGAAGCGATACGCATGCGCGGAATTCCAGTTGAATTCTATGGCAATAACTGTGAAGAAACAGAGCGGTACGTCCGGACACTCGCTGAGAAGACCAATCAAATTTATGTATCGCCCTACAACGACATCGAGGTACTGGCCGGCCAGGGAAGTATCGGCGTAGAACTTTACCGACAGTTGCCGGACATGGATTATGTTTTTGTTTCTGTAGGCGGCGGCGGTTTAATAGGAGGCATTGCGGCGTTCCTAAAATCCGTGAATACTAATATAGAGCTGGTGGGGTGCCTGCCGGAAAATGCTCCGGCGATGTATGAATGCATCCAAGCGGGAAAAATTATTGACGTACCGGAGAAACCTACTCTTTCAGATGGCACAGCCGGAGGGATCGAGGCCGGATCCATCACGTTTGAAATTTGTCAGCGCTATGTGGACGATTATATTTTGGTGAGTGAGGATGAAATACTGGCGGCGATGAAGATTGTTCTTTTGCACCATCATCTCATTATTGAAGGCTCGGCGGGTGTGGCGGTAGCGGCGCTGTTGAAGGCGAAGGAAAAGTATAGTGGAAAAAAGGTTGCTGTTATTATTTGTGGTGGGAATGTGAGTGAGGTGGTGCTTAAGAAATTGATTTGTGGGTGAAATGATTTGACCGATCAGGCTGTCAGAAATAAAATGAATGATGTATTACCTTGAGATAAGGGCATGGGTTGTTTAAGTAATGCCAATGTCAGGAGTTGATGGCAAGGCGCTAAAGAATAAGCTATCGAATGATACAGAGAATTTATATTGACGCATCTGTTGTAGGTGGACTATTTGACATCGAATTTTCGGCTGACACGAAACCCTTTTTTGACAAAGTTGAAAACGGAGACATTAAGAGCTTAACCTGACACCGTCTTTTGGAGTTACCGGCAAGCCCGTTATAAAGAGCAATTTTCATTATCTTTGGTAGATGAATTTAAACTCACTGATAAAAGAGAGGGGCAGCGATTTCATTGACCTATGCAAACAGCATAAGGTAAGTAAACTTTATGCATTTGGATCTTCAATAACCGGACATTTTGACCCGATCAAAAGCGACATTGATGTAGTGGTGGATTTGGATATTAAAGATCCCCTGGAATACGGTGAAACACTCCTTTCTTTTTGGGACAATCTCGAGACTTTTTTTAACAGGAAGGTTGACTTATTAACAGAAGACTCCATCAATAACCCGTACCTGAGAAAAAGTATTGAGTCAACTAAGAAATTGATTTATGACGGACAAGGAGAGAAAGTATTTGTCTGATGTTCTAAACTCGATAGATCATATTTTGTCCTTCACGAATGAGTTAACTTCGTTTGACCAATACAAGAAGAACTTCCTGATTAAAGGTGCGGTTGAAAGACATCTGGCAATTATTGGAGAAGCAATCAATAAATTTCTGAAAGAGTCCCGGGAGAATGACTTAGCTAATGCAAGACAAATAATTAGTTTGCGAAACAGATTAATTCACTCCTACGACAACGTTGACGACAGAATAATCTGGACCATTGTAAGACGACACATAAATCCTTTGAAAGAGGAGATTAAGAAAAGGATTGTGTAAGGGGCTTGATTTGGTGGACATTTAGAGCTTTAAATTAAACGCTGACAGGTAATAAATCTCAGGCACATTG
>JANXYC010000289.1 GCA_025350305.1 Cyclobacteriaceae bacterium
CGGCCTACAACTTCAACATCCTGTGGGCGTTGCCTACCCACCTCTTCGTTTTTGCCATATTCAGAACGAAATCAGCCTCCTTCCTGAGAAAATATTTTCTTGGAGTAACCTTTCTAATGGCATTGCTGTTGATTAGCTGGTATTTCTTACCTCAGCAGCTACCTGTTTTTTTGTTGCCGTTTGTTGCCGCGCTGATGTGCAGGGCCTTTACTTTATCCCGGATCAATGGTAATCGGTAATCGGGTAATCAGTTTGGTTCTGATTGCCAAAATAGATTATCGCAGAATTTAATTTATAGCTGCACGTATCATCAAATAGTTGTTTTATTTTCGTCCCACGGTCAATACTTTTAATGTAAACATATACCCATGTCGGAAAAGCGAAAATTTGGTTTTGAAACGCGCATGCTCCATGCCGGCCACATTCCCGATTCGTATTCAGGTTCACGTGCAGTTCCCATTTATCAGACTGCAGGCTATGTATTCGACAGCCCGGAATATGCGGCGTCACTTTTTGAGTTAAAGCAATACGGCAATATTTATACGCGGATCAGCAACCCCACGACGGCTGTATTTGAGGAGCGCATCGCCTCATTGGAAGGTGGCACGGGCGCACTGGCCACTGCCAGCGGACAAGCAGCCCAACTCATCACCATGATGACATTGCTCCAACCGGGGGATGAATTTGTTGCTTCTTCACATTTGTACGGTGGGACGTACACGCAGTTTGAACATACGTTCAAGAAACTTTCCGTTAAAGTTCACTTTGTTGATCCAATGGATATCAAAAACTGGGAAAAGGCCATAACGCCAAAGACCCGGGTTCTCTACGGTGAAACGATCGGCAATCCGCAGGGTAGTGTTTTTGACTTTGAAGGTGTTTCTGCATTAGCAAAAGCAAATGGCATCCCCCTGGTGATTGACAATACCCTTGCATCACCCTATTTATGCCGTCCACTCGAATGGGGTGCCGATATTGTTCTCCATTCCGCTACAAAATTTATCAACGGGCACGGAACTTCCATCGCCGGTGTGATCATTGATTCCGGAAAATTTGATTTCAGCAATTACCCATCCATTTCGTCACCGTCCATTCCGTACCACAATCTCAACTTTTTTGAGACGTTCGGCCACTACGGTTTTTTGATGAAGGCGCGTTGCGAAACCTTGCGCGACACAGGTGCTACGATCGGACCATTTGATTCGTTTCTCCTGATTCAGGGCTTGGAAACTCTTTCCGTGCGAATGGACAGACACGTCGCCAACGCACTTGCCGTTGCAAATTTTTTAAAAAATCATCCTATGGTGGACTGGGTGAACTTCGCGGGCCTGCCCAATCATCCTCATTTTGATCGTGCAAAGAAATACTTGCCAAAAGGCGCCGGGTCCGTTTTTGCCTTTGGTCTTAAGGCCATCAATAATAACCCGCGTGAAACGGGTAAGCGGTTATTGGAGGAATTAGAATTATTTTCACACGTTGCCAATCTCGGAGATTGCAAAAGCCTGGTGATCCATCCGGCTTCCACAACGCATCAGCAGCTTTCTGATGAAGAGCTGAAGCGCGCCAACATTAAACCTGAACTGATACGACTTTCGATAGGATTAGAAACAATTGATGACTTAATATGGGACTTGGAACAAGCCTTTCATGCGATATCTCGATGAACACGCGCCTGAGCGCTGACGAGAGAAACAAATTTCAAAATTCAGACCTCATCCGCAAGATCCTGAACGGATCACTGACGATTGCCATCGTGGGTCTTTCCGACAAGAAGGAGCGTGCGAGCAATTTTGTGGGGTCGTATCTGAAGTCGGAGCGATACACGATCATACCGGTCAACCCGCTGAAACAGGGAATCCTGGGCGAAAAATGTTATCCCGACTTAGCGTCTATTCCCGTTCCGGTAGACGTAGTGGATATTTTTCGGCGACCTGATGAGTGCATGAATGTTGTAAAAGAGGCCATTGCCATCAAGGCCAAAGCAGTCTGGATGCAGTTGGGCATCGTTAACAGGGATGCAGCCGAACTGGCTTTGCAACACGGACTCATGGTCGTGATGGATCGTTGCATGAAAATGGAGCACGGTCGCTACAATGGAAATCTCCATTGGGCGGGGATGAATACGGAGATTATTACAGCGAAGAAAGTGAGTAGGTTTATTTAGAGGGTGCTGGGTCTTGGGTGCTGGGTGTTGGTGGACCTGATTGAGGAATTTGTTCTGTTTTTCTTAGTGGGATTTCTTGGGTTTATCGTTTTGACTTGAAAAGGTGTTGGGTCTTGGCGGATCGGATTAAGAAATGTCATGTTTTTCTTACGAAGATTTTTTGTGATAAACGCTTTTAAGTCATCAGAAAAATAATAACTCAAAATAATAAACACAAGAAATCTTCGTAAGAAAAACAGAACAAATTTCTAGACCGTTCTGCCAAGACCCAACACCTAACACCCAACACCCAGTACCCTAAATATGTATCGCCCTATTCCCAGTAGCCGCCAAACACGCCTCTTTTACTGCCTCCATATACGTAGGATGAGCGTGCGACATTCTTGATACATCTTCTGCTGAAGCACGATACTCCATCGCGACCACTCCCGCTGCAATCATATCCGCTGCACGCGCGCCAATGATATGGACCCCCAGAATTTCATCCGTATTTTTATCTGCCAAAATTTTCACGAGGCCATCGATATCCATGCTGGCACGTGCGCGGCCCAACGCCTTATATGGAAAGTTCCCTACTTTATAGGCTTTGCCGTCCGCTTTCAATTGCTCTTCTGTATATCCTACACTGGCCACTTCCGGCCACGTGTACACCACGCCGGGAATCAATAAATAATGAATGTGCGGCTTCTGTCCCGCCAATTGTTCGGCAACCATCACTCCTTCTTCCTCCGCCTTGTGGGCGAGCATCGCACCCCGGACTACATCACCGATTGCATAGATATTCGGGATTTTTGTCTGGAAATGATCATTTACGGGGATCACACCCTTTACGGTTTCAATACCAACTTTGTCCAACCCCAATCCATCCGTGTACGGTCTGCGTCCGACACTTACCAGGCAATAGTCGCCCTTTAATTCAATGGCAGCCCCGCCACTTTTCGGTTCTGCTTTGAGGATCACTTCCTTCCCTTTATTCTCGATCGCCGTTACTTTGTGGCCGAGATAAAAATCCATTCCCAATTTTTTAGTCACTTTTAAAAGCTCCTTGCCCATGGTTCCATCCATTGTCGGGATAAGGCTATCCAGGAACTCTACCACCGAAACTTTTGAACCAATGCGGGCATAGACCGAGCCAAGTTCCATGCCGATCACACCCCCACCGACAACAATGAGGTGCTTCGGTACTTCCTTCAACTCCAATGCCTCTGTGCTGGAAATGATTCTTTTCTTATCAAATGCTGCAAAAGGGAGTGCGGTGGGCTTAGAGCCGGTCGCGATGATAATGTTGTCTGAGGTAATCGTGGTTTCCTTTCCATCCTTTGCGGTGACCTTGATTGTATTTTTATCAACGAATGAGCCCAAGCCGGTAAGTACATCAATCTTGTTTTTCTTCATTAAGAAAGCGATTCCTTCCACATTGGATTTCACTACTTCTCCTTTTCTTTTGACCATCTGGGTCAGGTTAACCTTTGGCTCTGATATGTCAATCCCATGCTCCTTAAAAGTATGTGCCGCATTATGAAAATGTTCCGATGAATCGAGCAATGCTTTCGAAGGGATGCATCCTACATTGAGGCACGTACCTCCAAGGGTATTGTATTTTTCAATGATGGCGGTTTTAAAACCCAGTTGTGCGCATCGGATAGCAGCTACATAACCTCCCGGACCGGAGCCAATGACAGTGACGTTGTATTGCATAAAAGTGTATTTCTGAAAATTGATTATGACTTCTTACTCGGTGTAACCGTCGGTCTCAACGTGAAATGGAAAAAACTTTCTTCCGGCTACACTCCCAATATCAACCGGCCCGGATCCTCCAGCATTTCCTTGACCCTGACCAGAAAGCTCACCGACTCCTTTCCATCAACGACCCGATGGTCATAGGAAAGCGCGAGGTACATAATTGGCCGGATCACAACTTCACCATTTTTGGCCACCGGCCGCTCAACAATATTGTGCATTCCCAGAATGGCGGACTGTGGAGGATTAATTATTGGGGTGGATAACATCGACCCAAAAACACCTCCGTTAGTTATCGAGAACGTACCTCCGGTCATTTCTTCAATGGACAACTTGCCGTCTCTCCCGCGTGTGGCAAGACGCATCACTTCACTTTCGATTTGCGGAAATGTTAACGCTTCTGCATTTCGAATGACCGGCACGACTAAGCCCCGGGGCGTTGAAACAGCAATTGAAACATCACAATAATCGTGATAGATGATTTCATCTTTGTCGATAGACGCGTTGACCGCTGGAAACTCTTTGAGAGCAACACAAATAGCTTTCGTGAAAAACGACATGAACCCAAGCCCTACACCATATTTTTCCTTGAATTGTTCCTTATACTTTGATCGCAGATCCATCACCGGCTTCATGTCCACTTCGTTGAACGTGGTGAGCATGGCCGTTTCGTTTTTTACGGCGACCAGCCGGCGTGCGATCGTTTTGCGAAGGGAAGTCATCTTTTCTCGCCGCTGATTACGGCTAACGCCCGAGGCAATTACAGGCGGAGCCAGCGGCCCGGGAGAACCACCACCACCCTTGGATTCCTTTGCAGTCGGCTGAGCTTTTGAAGCATCATCCTTCGTAATGCGTCCACCCACACCCGTGCCGGTTACTTGCGTTGACGAAATTCCTTTCTCATCCAGAATTTTTCCAGCAGCCGGTGATGGATGACCGGAAGCATAGCCCGTTCCTGAAGCAGGCATCGATGGAGCTGTCGCGGCGGGAGTCGGCTGTGCTGCGGCAGTAACGGGAGCACCCTCCGTAATTTCAATTTTACAAATGAGTCCACCGATGGGCAAGGTTTCCTTTTCCTTTGCTACAATTCGCAATATCCCGTTTGCTTCGGCTGGTAATTCGAAGGTGGCCTTATCGGATTCTACTTCGGCAATAACTTCGTCAAGCTTTACAAAATCACCATCTTTTTTCAGCCAGGTTGAAAGGGTTACTTCGGTAATGGACTCGCCCACGGTAGGCACTTTCATCTCTTTTATACCACCGGTGGCTTTCATTGGCTGAGCGGAGGGAGTTGCTACAGGGGCTGCCGCCGGCGTTTTCGTTTCTGCTTTGGCGGATGGCGAAGCTGCAGCGGGGGCTTGTCCGGCGCCATCAATTTCGCAAATCACCTCCCCGATTGGAACAACCTCTCCCGTTTGTTTTACGATTTTTAAAATACCTGCCTGTGGAGCAGGCAATTCAAATGTTGCTTTATCGGATTCCAGTTCTGCAATCACTTCATCAATCTTCACATAATCCCCGTCTTTTTTGGTCCAATTGGCGATGGTTACTTCGGAGATGGATTCTCCCACTGTTGGAACTTTAACTTGAAAAGCCATAAGCGTTGATTAGTTTGTGGTTATTAAAGGCAAGTCTTCTCCTTAAATTTCGAAAGCTTGCGTGACAATTTTCTCTTGTTCGGCCTTGTGTACTTTGGAGTAGCCTGTAGCCGGGGACGCGCTCGCTTTGCGCGAAATAAATTCCATCTCCTGCTTCGGCATCATCCGTTGGATAAAAGAAAGGGGACCCATATTGGCCGGCTCCTCCTGAACCCAAATGATTTTGGCGCCTTTATATTTTTTGAAAATGTTCTTCAACTGACCATCCGGGAATGGATACAATTGCTCCAGTCGCACGACTGCGGCATCCTTTATTTTCCTTTTAGACTGTACTTCCAGCAGATCATAATAAATTTTTCCGGAACAAAGCACGATGCGTTTCACATCTTTGGCGATCACGGCTGAATCATCCAGCACTTCCTGGAACGACCCACTGGTAAAATCTTTCACGGGTGAAATCACAGCAGGGTGACGCAGCAAAGATTTTGGAGAGAATATGATGCAAGGTTTGCGGAAATGCCAGGCAACTTGTCTTCTTAATAAATGGAAAATATTGGCAGGGGTTGTAGGGTTTGCCACAATCGTATTATACTCGGCTGCCAGTTGTAAAAAACGCTCGGGCCGGCAACTGGAGTGTTCGGGGCCCTGACCTTCGTAGCCATGAGGTAATAACATCACCAATCCATTCATCCGCTGCCATTTCGATTCGGCGCTTGAAATAAATTGGTCGATCATTACCTGGGCACCGTTTACAAAGTCACCAAATTGCGCTTCCCATAACACCAGGGCATGTGGATTGGACATGGCATATCCATATTCGAATCCCAGCACACCAAATTCTGACAGCAGGGAATTGTAAATATGAAAGGGCTGCTGATCCTTCTGAATATGATCAAGACCACAATAGGGATCATTCGTGTTCGCATCAAAGAAATAGGCGTGTCGATGTGAGAACGTTCCACGCTTCACATCCTGCCCCGACATGCGTACAGGCACACCTTCCGAAAGCAGCGATCCATACGCCAGTAATTCCGCCTCAGCCCACCCCAACATTTTATCGTCGAAGAACGCTGCCTTGCGATCTTTTAAAAGTTTCTCGATCTGCTTAAGTGCCTTGAATCCTTCCGGAATAGTCGTAAGCGCTTTACCTACTTTGTCCACCGTGGCTTGTTTGATGCTGGTGTCGGGTGACTTGTCAAAGTCTTCCGGTTTTGCACGCGTCATCTTTTCCCATTCCTCCTCTATTTTCTGAGGTTTATACGGAAGTGGTTTTTGCTTTACCTCATTCAGCCGGTCCTGAAGTTGATTGCGAAAATTTTTGTCCATTTCATCCGCCATGTCTGCATCAACATCTCCGCGCTCAATAAGTTTTTTCACGTAGACTTCACGCGGGTTGGGGTGCTTGGCAATAATGTTATACAGCTTGGGCTGTGTAAACTTCGGTTCGTCACTTTCATTGTGACCATGCCTCCGATAACAAAGCATGTCAATGAAAATATCCTTACCAAATTTTTGGCGGTACTCCACGGCTAGTTTGGAACAGAACGTGACTGCTTCTGCATCATCACCATTCACGTGCAAGACAGGGGCATCAATGATCTTTGCTACATCCGTACAATATATAGCTGTGCGTGCATCCTCGTAATCAGTGGTAAAGCCTACCTGATTATTAATAACAAAGTGAATGGTTCCTCCAGTCGAATAGCCCTCCAGTCCAGACATTTGAACCAGTTCGTACACGATACCCTGGCCTGCCACTGCGGCATCGCCATGAAGAAGAATGGCCATGGCCGTATTCTTACCCTTGTACTCATCGTCTATTTGGCCACGGGTGTAACCCAGGACGAGTGAATCTACTACCTCCAGATGTGATGGGTTGGGTGTAAGTTTTACATAAATTTTATTACCCGACGGGGTATTGATATGACTTGCATAACCCAGGTGATACTTCACATCACCGTCACCCATGGTCAGGTCAGGATTAATATTTCCCTCGAATTCTGTAAAAATCTGTTCGTAAGTTTTGCCGAGAATGTTGGAAAGTACATTGAGACGTCCGCGGTGCGCCATGCCAATGACAACTTCTTTTACACCCATCTCTGCCGTTTTATTGATGATAGTCTGCAAGGCCGGAATCGTTGTCTCCCCACCTTCCAGTGAAAAACGTTTCTGGCCAAGGAATTTTGTATGCAGAAAATTTTCAAAAACGACCGCTTCATTCAACTTGCCAAGAATGCTTTTCTTCTCTTCGGAAGATGGGTTGTAGGTGTAGTACTCCTTCTCGCACTTTTGAATGAACCAGTCGAATATCTCCTGGTTGCGGATGTAGCTATATTCAAATCCGATTGTGCCAACGTAGACCTTATTCAGTTTCTCACAAATCTTTCGCAGGGTGGTCTTGCCCAAGCCAATCTCTACGCCGACATCAAACTCCACATCGAGGTCAGCGTCGGTAAGTCCATAAAACTTATGATCAAGGGCAACATGGTGATCCCTTCTTTCGCGCACGGGGTTCGTATTTGCTTTCAGATGGCCCCGGGAACGATAGGCATGAATCAATGTTCTTACCTGGGTCTCTTTAATAGTTGCCCCGCCATCTGCCCCGGCGCTGTGCCCGTTGTCGCCAAATCGTTGCTGCGAAAAATCATAGCCTTCGAAAAATTTCTGCCAGGTGGGATCGACCGAGGTCGGGTTGCTTTTGTAATTTTGGTATAGCTGGTCGAGGTAGCCTACGTCAGCGTTCGAGATGTAGGAGTATTTGTCCATAACCGAAGGGGGTAAGTAAACAAATATAGAAAGCGGTCTTTTGATTAAAAAACTTAATAATCGATTATGCGATTATTAAGGCATGATTGCATTAATTCTTATAAAGCTTTCGCACCAGCAATTGGTGAAGGGGCAAAATCCATTACCTTTGCAATCCTTTAAAAAACGGACGAGTTCCAACCTTTAAAAACGAAGAGAAAATGTCAGTAAAGATCAGATTGGCCCGCAGAGGCCGCAAAAAACTAGCGAGATATGATGTAGTAGTGGCTGACGCGCGGTCGCCACGTGACGGAAAGTTTATCGAAAAGATCGGCACGTACGATCCTCTCACGGTTCCGGCCACCATTAATTTAGATGAAACGCGTGCTTTTAACTGGCTCATGAACGGGGCCCAGCCCTCGGATACCGTGAAGGCCATGCTTTCGTACAGAGGTATAATGATGAAGAAGCACCTTCAGATCGGAGTTGTGAAGGGTGCAATTACACAAGATCAGGCCGACCAGAAACTTGCCGATTGGAAGAAGTTGAAAGATGATAAGATTCAATCCCGGCACGATAACATTTCCAAATCCAAACAAGATGCCGCGAAGGCCCGCAAGGATGCAGAAGTGAAAATAAAAGAGGCACGTGCTGAAGCGATCCGCAAAAAAGCTGAAGTTGCAGCTGCCGTAGCGGAAGCACCTGCTGCGCCTGCGGAAGCACCCGTCGCAGAAGCTCCTGCCGGAGAAGCGCAGGCTTAATTGGTTCAGCGTATTTTTACGATGCCAACGCGACGATCGTGTTGGCATTTTTACTACTTCGCTTGTTACTTAAAGTCAAGATAAACACTGAGTCTAATATCTTATGAATTAACTGCTTACGCCACACATAATGTTGGGCAAGCTACGTAGTACTCAGTATTTGTAACAATGGAGATCACGGCATGCTTTAAGATTGGTTACGTCGCCAAAAGTCACGGGCTAAAAGGAGAAGTCACCATTGTCCTGGGGCCTGATTGTCCAGACCTGGAAAATTTGAAATCGATTTTTGTTGAATCCAACAGTCAATTAGTTCCCTATTTCATTCAGTCCATCTCATTGAAAGGCATCAAAGCTTTTTTAAAGCTGGAAGATGTAAACACCCCTGAATTAGCGGCCTCGCTAAAAGGCTGCAGTCTGTTTCTTCCAAAAAGTGACCGCCCCAAACTCGCGCGAGGGGAATTCTACAACGATGAAGTGGTAGGATTTGAAGTGATTGACTCAGAAAAAGGCATTTTAGGCCCTGTGAGTGATGTTTTGGAAAGCGGGCCCAATCGTTACCTGATCATTATATTGAACATGAAAGAAATAATGATTCCCCTGAATGGACCGTTTATAAAAGGAGTCAATAAGACCAAGAAGAAAATTTCTGTAGAATTGCCCGATGGTTTTCTGGACATTTAGCTGGATCCTTTTGTAATTTCAAATCCATGCGAATTGATATCATTACCTGTCTGCCTCGTTTACTGGACAGCCCCTTTAACGACTCCATTCTAAAACGTGCGCAGGAAAAAGGTATTGTTACTGTTGCCGTTCATGATCTTCGGAATCATGCCACCGATCGTCACAGAACCACCGATGACTATGCCTTTGGCGGTGGAGCCGGAATGGTAATGATGATTGAACCAATTCATCGATGCATTTCATCTCTTCAATCCGAACGGACCTATGACGAAATCATTTACATGAGTCCGGATGGAGAATTACTTACACAATCTATTGCGAATCAACTGAGTTTGAATCAGAATCTGATTTTTCTCTGCGGTCATTATAAGGGTGTTGATGAACGTGTCCGTGAGCACCTGGTCACCAGGGAAATCAGTATCGGAGATTATGTCTTATCGGGAGGCGAATTAGCAGCAGCGGTACTAGCAGATTCGATCATCAGGTTGTTGCCGGGGGTACTGTCGGATGAGACCTCTGCCCTTACCGATTCCTTTCAGGATGGCGTGTTGGCACCCGAAGTTTATACCCGCCCATCGGACTACAACGGATGGAAAGTGCCAGACGTATTACTCGCCGGTAACTCAGCCCATATTGAAGACTGGAAGTATGAAAACGCCTTAAAGAGGACAAAAAAAAGACGGCCAGGGCTTTTGGAAGGCGATTGAGCAAATTCATTGGATTTAGCATGCTCCCCTTGCTGACTGCCACGCCTTTCCTATATTTGCAGTCCATTTTCAAAACGATAGTCTTATGGTCGATTTAATTAAGATTGCCGAGCAATCATTTACAGGAAAACGTGCTAATCACCCTGATTTCAAGCCTGGAGACACGATTAATGTTCACGTTAAGATCAGTGAAGGCAATAAGGAACGGATTCAGCAATTTCAGGGAGTAGTATTATATAGAAGGGGAAAAGGCACGAACGGAGAATCTTTCTCAGTCAGGAAGGTCTCTAACGGGGTTGGCGTAGAACGAATATTCCCCGTAGTAAGTCCCAGTATTGATAAGATTGAGTTTGTTAAAGCCGGCAAAGTTCGCAGAGCTAAATTGTATTATATGAGAGGTCGCCAGGGCAAATCTGCCAGGATCAAAGAAAAATTGACCGTGCTTCAAGGGAAGGCATAACGTTATCCGTTAACATTCAAAAAAGCCTATTTTAAAATCAGAATGGGCTTTTTTTATAGTTTCCACCACAAACTCCTGTTGGAAAGCATACCCGGCAGGCCTATATTTGCCTTCCCGTTTCAAATCAATTTATGGCAAACCGCAACATCACAGAACTCCTTGGTAAGGACGCAGACCACCTGCTGAAATACAAAAGCAAAACTATCCCAAAAGAACAAATTCACCTTCCAAACCCTAATTTTATTGACGAGGTGTTTGGACCCTCTAACCGCAACCCACAGGTATTGAGAAGCCTGGGTTCGTTGTTTGGCAATGGACGGCTGGCCGGTACAGGATTCCTTTCCATTCTCCCGATCGACCAAGGTATTGAACACAGTGGCGGAGCCTCTTTTGCTAAAAACCCCATCTATTTTGATCCGGAGAATATTGTAAAGCTTGCCATTGAAGGAGGCTGCAATGCGGTGGCTACTACCTTTGGTACGCTGGCCTTTACTTCCCGTAAGTATGCCCACAAGATTCCTTTCATTGTTAAGATTAATCACAACGAACTTCTAACCTACCCTAATAAAGCTGATCAGATCATGTTTGGTACTGTTCGCAGCGCCTGGAACCTCGGTGCAGCAGCAGTCGGCGCAACCATTTATTTTGGATCCGAACAATCTTCTCGTCAAATCGTCGAAGTTGCCAAGGCTTTTGAAGAAGCGCATGAATTGGGCATGGCCACCATTCTTTGGTGTTACACCCGAAACAACGCGTTCAAAAAAGATGGCGTTGACTACCATACTTCGGCCGACCTGACCGGGCAGGCTAACCACCTTGGTGTGACGATCCAGGCAGACATTATTAAGCAAAAACTGGCGACCAACAATGGCGGCTTTAAAGCGCTGAATACCGGCGGAAGCAGCTATGGAAAATTAGACGAGCGCATTTATACTGATCTTACCAGTGAGCATCCTATCGATTTATGCCGTTATCAGGTGATTAATTGTTACATGGGCCGCGCGGGGCTGATCAATTCCGGGGGAGAATCCAAAGGCGCAAGTGATTTACTGGATGCTGTTACCACCGCTGTTATCAACAAGCGGGCGGGCGGCATGGGTTTAATCTCCGGACGCAAGTCGTTCCAGCGACCGTTGAAAGAAGGAATTGAAATTCTAAATGCCATTCAGGACGTATACCTGGATAAGTCTATTGATGTTGCTTAGTCAAATTGAGCTTGTCGAAATTAAATTGAGCCTGTCGAAATTGAGTAGTCGAAATTGAGCCTGTCGAAATTAATGCCCTGGTTTAAACGCACGGACAAAGGAATCCTCACCCCTACCGAAGCCAAGCGGGAAGTCCCGGATGGCTTATGGTTTAAGTCACCGAGTGGAAAAATAGTACACACACGTGAACTTAAAAATAATGCTTACGTGGTGCCTGAAGAGGAGTTTCATGTAAAAATCGGCTCGCGGGAATACTTTGAAATATTATTTGACAGCAACGAATTTACCGAGCTCAATGAAAAAATGGAGTCGGGGGACCCGTTGAAATTTGTTGACACAAAACCCTATCCAAAGCGCATCAAGGAATCACAGGCGAAAACGGATTTGAAAGATGCAGTGCGCACGGCCCACGGCAAAATGAATGGTTTTGACATCGTCGTTGCATGCATGGATTTTATTTTTATTGGTGGATCGATGGGTTCAGTCGTTGGTGAAAAAATTGCCCGTGCGATGGACTATAGTTTGAAACATAAAGTGCCTTTCCTGATGATTTCCCGTTCCGGTGGCGCCCGGATGATGGAAGCGGGACTTTCGCTGATGCAAATGGCAAAGACCGCTGCAAAAATCGCCTTGTTG
>JANXYC010000061.1 GCA_025350305.1 Cyclobacteriaceae bacterium
GAAGGCATATGTTGAGCGTGCGCGGAGGCTGCCGCGATGGAAGCATACTTTCTTGCCGCAGGGAGTGCCAGTTCCGCGAGTTCCGGATAATCGTACGTATGGATAATGTAATGGGTAATCCCGGGATGGTTGGGTTCTTCCGCCAGGATGGAATTCAGGATTTCACCTGCCTTTTTTTGGCTGCGGAAAGTTTTGTCAGTTGGATCGGCAGTAGCGCGAAGGGCCAACGCATAAAATATAGCGGCTTCCTTGTCATCCGGATATTTTTGGTAGATATTCTCTGCTGCTTTTTCAAATTTGAGCGTGCGCGTGCGGTAGTCGAGTTGGTTCCATTGATCATAAATGGTGGCGATCGCTTCAAGATAATCGGATTCTCTGGCAGACGTACGTTCAAGCGACCGGGCCAATGCGATGGTCTTCGATCCTTTTTCCAAATCGCTTTGGGTGGGAGGTGACCAAAGCGGGTGGAAGTTGCACATGGCCACGCCCCAGTAAGCCATCACGCAGGCTGGATCTTCGTCAATCACCTTGGCGAATACTTTTTCTGCTTCGGCGTATTCAAAAGAATGCAATAAGGCAGTAGCGAGGTTAAAATTCTCACGCACTTTTTCAGCACAGGAAAGACCCATGTTAACGGTGCCGAACTGGCCATTCCCCGAACCGCACAAGGCGATTTCGCCCCGGTTGAGATTAATGGATTGTAATTCACTTTGGAATTGCTCCTGGCTCTTCTTTCCCGAGCACGAAAGGAGGAGCAGGAGAATCAGGATGGGATGCAGGTTTTTGATCGTGTTCATGTTGTATAAAAATTTTATTTGAAACAACTTGTTATAAGTCTGGTGTAATTTATGAACGCACCGTTAAGTTAGTGGTTAAAGTTCAGGTTTCAAATGGAGCGGGAAAGTAACGGAAAATGTAGAGCCTTTTCCTTCTTCTGATTTTACAGAGATCGTTCCGTTCATCATTTCCGCTTTTGTAATCACCAGACCGATGCCTGATCCGCTCTCGTTTTGAGTCCCCATTCTTGAAAGTTTTTTAGGGACGAAAAGTTTATTAAGATCCTCCGGAGACATACCGATGCCCGTATCCTGAACGGAAAGTGTAAATGAATCGGTCTGAACATTCGAAGTGAGGACAACAAAAGACCCGGGATGAGAAAACTTGATACTATTCAGCGATAGTTTTTTGAAGGTCAATTTTCTCCTTTATTGATTTAAAACCTTCAAGTTGAGTGCTTGACCAACGTACCAGATTTTGTAACATGTCTAATGCATTCTCGGCTACTGAGCGGCGAACTCAGGTCGTGAGAAAGAACGGAGATCAACCTGGTTTGAGATTATTCAGTTCTTCAATTTTTCTTCTTGCATTGACCAATTCCTCGAGTTGCACAAAATTAAGCCGTTTATAGCGTTCAATTAAAAAGGCGATCACCAAAGAAATGGTTGCGTTAACCAGAAGATTCCATGACTGTGAAAGGTGAAAATTCTTATGTTAGGAGAAGTAAGCGGAATATAAAACAAAGCATAACAACACGATGCCCGTGTGGATGGATTTAGATTTCAGTGGATGACCCATGAAGCGATAATACGCTTGCTCCTGATCCAGGGATAGAATGATTTTTTTGAGCCGCATTTTTTCGGTCTGGCTGGTTTAAATTACCCAGGAATTTGGAATATTTTGTAAAACCGGAAGACAGTATCTCGGTTTGAGTGCGGAATAGTAATCGGATGTGAATGAAAGAAGAGTGGTTACTTGTTAGGGTAGGGGGTCGAACGGTCACCAGTTTGATTCATTTTGGCGACGCTGTTCTTCAAATACTTTTTTCATCTCCTCACTTGAAACTTTCCGGATAAATTTGGTTTGTAATGGCGGGGAATTCCTTTGTTGCAATTCCTATCATAATGGTGGTGTCGCCAATCCGGGCTGTGGCATGGATCACGTTATTTACTAAGTATTTGATTTACTCGGAGTACCCTCATCATGCCTCGTACCCTTGTTATGCCGCGTTGCTTTGATAGTGCCCAATTGATTGAAGTTCTTTGAATTTAAGTTGTCCTTCTTCTTCAATGTCAAAATCATCCTGGAGTCCGAGCCAAAACTTAGCAGAATTTTCAAAGTACTTTGATAATCTTAGTGCTGTGTCAGCTGTTATTCTCCGGTTACCCTTCAGTATTTCCGATATTCTTGTCTGCGGTATTCCAATGTCTTTGGATAACCTGTATGCGCTTAATTTCAAAGGGATCAAAAATTCCTCTTGTAAAATCTCCCCCGGGTGAATGTTCTTAAGTCTTTTCATTTAAATATATTTTATTTAATGGTAGTCCACAATCTTAACTTCTAATGCATTTCCATTGTTCCATTTGAATATTATTCTCCATTGGCTGTTTATTCGTATTGAATAATAGTCCTTCAAATTCCCCTTCAGTTTCTCCAGTTTATTTGAAGGTGGAATCTGTAGGTCTGAGGTCGTTTGAGAGTTATTCAACATTCTCAGCTTTCGTCGAGTTATTTCTTGTAAGTCGGTCGAGAATCCCTTTAATCTTTCTCCCTCCCAGATTTTCCTGGTCTCCTTGGAACCGAAGGAAATTATCATAGTACCGTTATGCGTTACTTACGTCAAAGGTAAGTATTTGGTCTGGGAAAACCAAATGTCTCCAATCTGGGCCCACTTCCTTGTCACCTGGTTGAATGTAGCGGGACTATCAAATTAAATATTGGACACCCACGGATATTAAATTAGATTTAGTTTCCGCATCAATAATGAAGCATTTTTAGTATTGGAAATACCTGGTCGAAGTAAATAATCAAAGGTAATGTCTGAGTCAACCACATAGCTTTCAAAGTGAAAGTTCTTGAAGTGGTCCGGTGTCTCTTCTTCAAGTAGTCCAATCTCCGGATCATGGGTAGCGAGCATAGCCAGACAATTAAGATTGCTTAGGTTGCGGTAAAACGAGCGGGTTCCCTCCCTCTTATCAATAGCATTTGTTCCTTTAAGGATCTCATCCAGTAAGATAAGATATGGTCGTCCGCATCGCAACAGTTCCATTATTTGGCTTAAACGTGTGATTTCAGCTTTGAAATATGACTGGTTTTCTCCGAGAGAATCATTGATTTTAATACAAGAAGCAATAGCAAAATTCGAACAAGCAAAACTTTCTGCACAAACAGGTAAACCATTAAGTGCCAAAATCATATTAATCCCAACTGCTTTGAGGAAAGTACTTTTCCCCGACATATTGCTGCCTGTTATGATATGAGCTTTTGTGGTAATTCCTATCATCAGATCATTTCGTACCACTTGACCGGAAGGGATCAAAGGATGCCCCATTCTCTTTGCATTTATTTTATTACTACCGTCCAAAAGTTCGGCCACGCAAAAGGTTGGATGATTGAATTTATAGTTAGCAAGGCTGTTGTAATAATCCATCTGGACGATACAATCTATCCATGAAAACAAATATCTGTCGTTCCTTTTACGCCAGTTCTCTACCTGAAGGATAAACCATATATCAAAAAACACAATCCCGTTCATGATAAAGATTATCAAGCCATTTAAACGGTATCCAATTAGTTTGTTGAGATTGGCGATATCATGCAATGCTTGACCTCCTCCCTTAATTGCATTACTAATTTCGATACCAATAGGCGTTTCAAATTTTTTGGAAGTAATTAATAATGACAGCTGCGACCAAGTCGAAAATAGTTGATTGAAATCACCAAACCGGCTTAGGTACTGATTGATTTTGCTTCGAAAGAAAACCTGATGGAAGCACGTGTTTAAGAAAAATGCCATAATCACGTACACGAAGTATGCAGGACCAGCTACTACCATTGAGCTTTAAAAGAATTCTAATAATTGCAAGACCTTGTGAGAGTTGGGTATATTGCCTAATAAGATAAATAAAAATTGCTACTAACAACGAGCCTGCTATAGCAAATAAAATTCCGTCCGTAAAACTGATCGCAAATGCAAAACAAATTGCTAAGAAATTTAAAAGCCGGAAGAATGAAATTATCCTAATCTTTTTAAGAATAGCACCCTCTTTCTTCCGAAGATTGTCTATGCGAAGTGAATATAAATTGCTAAAATCAGACATTAAAGATTCTAAAGTCCTCTAATTACTTATTTGTAATACTTTCTGTGAACTCGTATCGTGAAAATTAGCCTCAAAGTTTCTAACCCGATTATATAGTAGAGTAACAAACTGATTCTTTTTCCCGCTATGGAGAGAATTCCTGATGCAAGTAGCGACAATACCAAAATTATTTGTAGAATGAGGATGATGTTAGGATGACTTATTACTTCGGGTAGACTCTGTGCTATTTGATAAGTCCTGTAAAAAGATAACAGGTCAAGGATTCCGACAACTACTAAAATAATCTTGATTTTTTCTCTTGTCATTATTTCGAAATCGGTTAGTCGATAACCGCTTGCGCACAACGTTGGTGTTTATGCAGTGTGGGAAATAGGAGGGCTTAAAAATGAAGCGCAGCGGAATGTTAAGCCCGACCTGCTCCGAACTGTCCCCCGTGACCAAACTACATTGTGAAACATAAACTTTAACTTAACACCAAACCCCCACATTGAATAAACATTTTGTGTGCGCCCAGTATGGCACAACTGATTTCCAGGCGGGAAATTAGTTTGAGTATCCAAAGGGTGCAAATCCCTTATGTGCACAGCATCGATGCGCATTAGTAAGCTGCAAGCTGGTTTGGAGTGATCCATGC
>JANXYC010000087.1 GCA_025350305.1 Cyclobacteriaceae bacterium
TAACTACCGACTCCAGCAACATTCAAAGAAGATAAGAATTTGAACTACCACCAAGGTGGAGCTTCAGAAATATTTTTGATTCATCCCATCGTCTAGAATGGTTCAACATTTTAACTGCTAATCACTTGGGCTGCTACTTAAATTTTGAATGACCTTCTCTCAGTAAGTGCCATTGCAATTTTGAGACGCTTTGGGAAAAGAAATTCGACTGAGAGCTCCTACTGTCTTGCTCATGCTGATTGAACTAAAGCAAAAACTGAATTGAGGCAAGCTCCTTTCCAACTTGTTGCACTCCTTTTAAAATTCGCTGCGTCTGTGATGGGGAGGGTTTCTTATTTCCCTTGATGTATTGTGCAAGCAAACTTTGGTTCATTCCTATCCGTTCGCTCAGGGCTTTGGCGTTAATCACTTTGTAGAAATCAAAGAAAGTCTGAAGGTCAGGCTTCAAAATAATTTCATCCGCTTCGAACACAAAAGCTTTGCCTTCAAATGAAAGGTTTACCGCCTCTACAATATTTTTTTTTAGCTCATCCAGAGTTTCACCCTCTGTGTTAATATGAATTTCTTTAACGGAAGCGGTGGCGCTATACCCGCTGTCTTCCTTCATTACAGTCATCACAATTTTTGGCTTTCTCATCGCTTTGTTGTTTTAATTCCAGCCTGTTTCAATAAGGCACTCAGCAAACCTTTCTTAACCTCTTTGCCGGCATGAAAGGGAACGGTAAGCTGTTCAGGTTTTTCAGTGTGTTTCATAATTACATGACTACCCGATTGCCTTACTTCAAACCAGCCGTCTCTCTTCAATAACCTAAAAAGTTCACTGTACTTCATTTGTAAAGGTAATATATTTATTACTTTGTTTACCTGTCTTACAGTTGATTTATTTTGAAAGGGCTACCCCGGAACTGGGATTCATCCTGCGGATTTCTTTTTCATTCCTTTGAAAACCTTCAAAAGCCCGGACCTTGGTCTCCTTATCATCGAACCGGCCGAGGTAACTCTGGGTTGTGGTTATCCTACTAATAATCAAGCGGTCACTTTCTGTGACTGCTTTTTTTTATGGCTTTGACGCGAATTCGGTTTAGGCACAACCATGACAATAAAGCGATTCAGAAATATAATGTCCGTTGGTCCAACTACATGGCACAGAACGCCTGCAAAAAATCATCCTTACTGAGCTTTAGTGCCCTCAAATGTTGCTTTATCATGAATTCAGGTACGGGTCAATATCCCAGCGAAGTTCCCAGTGAAAACCCCAAAAAATCTTGGCCCCATTTTTATAACCCGTACTTTTGCTCCACGACTCCCTGATTGAAGACCCTTAAAAAAGTTGCCATCTATTCCCTGCTGACCTTTGCAGTCTTGCTAATGGGCCTCATCACTTCCGTCTTCCTCTTCAAGGACCGCATCATCCAACAGTTTATCAGAGAAGCCAACAAGAACCTGGGCACACCGGTGCAAATTGGCAAGATCGAAGTCTCTGCCTTCGAGGAGTTTCCCAACCTGGCCATCGTGCTTCATGATGTCTACGTAGAAGATAGTCACCCGGGCGACTATCCACTACTGACGGCTAAAAAGGTTTCATTTGTACTCAATGCGCTCGAGGTTTGGAGCGGGCGTTACACCATCCACGGTCTGCAAGTGCGTGACAGTGAAACCAACCTGCGGATCAACAAGGCTGGAAAAAAGAATTATACGATTGTAAAGTCGGACAGTGGTGGCGGTGCTGTGTCGTTCGATCTCAAAAATGTGAGCCTTAAGAACACGCTCGTCACCTACATGGATCTGTCCGCCGGGATGCATCATGAGTTCTCCAGCGCCGACCTGCTGGCGAGCATTACTGCCAACGGAGATCAGTATCACATCGAGGCGAAGGGTGATATCGTTACTGAACAAATCGGCATCGGCAATTCCATCTGGTTTCGTAAAAAAATCTTCGATGTTGATGCCATCGTGGATTATAATGATGTCGGCAAATCACTAAAAATCACACCGTCGCAACTGCTGATGGACAAGGCACGCTTCGAAGTGAGCGGCACGTATGAATTCAAAGAGAAAAACATCATCGATCTCCACACTATCGGCAAAGACACGGATATCAAATTATTATTGTCGTTTCTGCCCGCAGCCTCTACCGAGAATTTTAAAAAATACCAGAGCAAAGGCGATGTCTATTTTGACCTGAAGCTTAAGGGAGAAATCAGTCGCCTGAAAAGTCCGTTTCTCTCCGTAGCGTTTGGATTGAAGAATGTAACCGTCTATCATCCCGATTACAAATCCCGAATCGAAGGCGCCAACCTGGATGGCTCGTTTGCCACTCCTTCGCTTTCCGGCTTACAGGATGCAGAACTATTTCTGAAAAATATTTCTGGTACCCTTAACGGCGATGCCTTCACCGGAAATTTTGTTCTTCAAAATTTTGACGACCCGTACGTCACTACAGATTTTAATGGAGAGCTGAACGCTGCCGACATTCTGAACTTCTACCCGGTCGGAGATGTCAAGGAATTATCGGGGAGAATCAAAGCCAATGTATCCTTAAAAGGTCCAATTGCGCTGTTGAAAAAGAAATCCACGGCGCAGCAAGTGCACACGGAAGGCACCATTGAACTGCGCGATCTCAATTTTCAGCTGGGTAAGGATAAGCTGTATTTCAAAAACCTGAACGGATCCTTGCAATTTAATAATAACGACCTGGCCATGAGCGACCTGCATGGCAAATTTGAAAACAGCGATTTCCACTTGAATGGCTTCTTCAAGAATATCGTCACGTTTCTCATTTTCGAAGATCAGCCGATCGGCATCGAAGCTGATTTAAAATCTAATTTTCTTGACGTCGACCAGTTGTTCGCCATTGGGTTTGGTGCGGACGAGAAAGGCCCTTATAAATTCAGCATTTCACACAATCTCAATTTGAATTTCACCTACGATGTAAAATCGATGAACTACAAGCGCTTTCATCCTACCTCCATCAAAGGCGACCTGCTTGTCAAGGGGCAAGTGGCGGTGGCGCGGAACATGCAACTGCAGGTAATGGGTGGTGTCATCAATCTTTCCGGAATTGTGGATGCGAAAAATCCGAAAGCCATCGATTTGATCAGTTCCGCCAAGTTCAATGACGTCCACATCGACTCACTGTTCTATGTCTTTGGTAACTTTCAGCAAGACTTTATCGATCACACACATTTAAAAGGACAAGTCTTTGCCGACATCAGCCTCGAGGCGACGTTAAATGAAGCCCTGCACATGTTTCCGGAAACCCTCATTGCAGATGCAAGCGCTACGATCATGAACGGCGAGCTGAATAATTTCGGACCTATGCAAAAGCTCAACAAATACCTCGACGACACAGGTCTCAGTAAACTTCGTTTTGCCGATTTGAAAAATGACATTCACATCGAAAACAAGACGGTTTATATTCCGCAGATGGAAATCAAAAGCAATGCCACCACGATACAACTAAGCGGAACGCACGGTTTCGATCAGCAAATCGATTATCGTGTTGTTGCACCGCTTCGCAGTAAAAAGAAAATCGACCCCGATGAAGCATTCGGTGCCATCGAACAAGACACGAAAGGGCAATCCAAAATTTTCCTGAAAATCACCGGAACAACCACCCAGTATGATGTGAGTTATGACAAAGGGGCCGTAAAAAAGAAAATTGGCAGCGATATTAAGAAAGAAGTGTTGGAACTTAAAGAGGCCTTCAAACTGAAAGGCAAAAAGAAAAAGAAGGAACTTGAGTTAGAGAAAGATGATTATTTTGATTGGGAGAATAACCGGTAGTCGGTAAATGGGTAATGGGTATTCAGTTGAGAGTCAACTTCACTGGATACGCACCGATCACCGATCACCAGATTACTGATTACCGATTACCGATTACCGAGCGACTTTGCACGATTCCAATACACATCCATTTCGGCCAGCGACATTTCACCAATCTGCTTGCCGTCTTTGGCTGATTCCGTTTCCAGATACTGAAATCGTTTGATGAATTTGATGTTGGTACGCTCCAGCGCTTCTTCAGGATCGATGTTGATGAAGCGGGCGTAGTTCACCAAGGAGAAGAGCAAATCACCAAATTCCTCCAATGCTTTTTCTTTATTAATCGGCTCATTCGTCGCTGCATTGAATTCCCTTTTGAATTCCTGCATCTCCTCTTCTACCTTTTCCCAGACCTGTTCCTTCTTTTCCCAATCAAATCCAATGCCGCGCGCTTTATCCTGTATGCGAATGGCTTTCACCAACGCGGGCAACCCCTTCGGCACACCACCTAGCACAGATTTATTTCCGGATTTTAATTTGATCTTCTCCCAATTGGCTTTCACCGTTTCCTCATCGTTGGCCACAACATCGGCATAGACATGCGGATGACGTTCTATAAGTTTATCACAGATCGAATTCAATACATCAGCGATGTCAAACACTTTTAATTCGGAAGCGATGCGTGCATAAAAAATATTGTGCAACATCAGATCGCCCAATTCTTTTTTTACCTCCTGCAAGTTGCCTTCAATGATGGCGTCCGACAATTCGTAGGTCTCTTCAATCGTAAGATGCCGCAGACTTTCCAACGTTTGTTTTTTGTCCCACGGGCAGTTTTCGCGTAGCTCGTCCATGATGGTGAGGAGGCGATCAAAGGCCTTGAGTTTGGCTTCGCGGTTGAGATCGGGAACGGAGAGTGGCTTTTTCATTTCAACAGAACTTTAATAAGAATTTCGCTGTTTTCAAATAACTTTGTGGCAAGTTGAGATTCAACATTCGTCATTCCAAATTCGTAACTAATTATGGCCGTTTTCTTACTCAGCCTGGGGATTTTTGGATTGTTTTTCGCACTGATGTCTGTGCGTTTGATATTCATTAAGAACGGTGAATTTCGCGGCACGTGTGCCACCCAGAGTCCTTTTCTTGCTAAAGAAGGTATTGCATGCGGTTACTGTGGCCGAACGATCGGTGAAGGGGAGTCCTGCCCCAATGCTGATAAGCAGGATGTGATGCTGGAGCCAATGCCTCCGGTAAAAAATCACTAATTCCTGTTTAGTTTTGCGGTCACATTTTCATTTATTCCTGTGACCTTAATCAAATCTATTTCCGGCATTCGTGGTACTATTGGTGGCCTTCCTGGCGATGCCCTTACTCCTGTTGATACCGTAAAGTTTGCTGCTGCCTTTGGCGTCTGGATCCAATCTCGCAAAGGTAAAAAAGTGGTGATCGGCCGCGATGCCCGCATTTCCGGCGAGATGATGAGTGCATTGGTAAGCGCCACCTTGCAGGGACTTGGCCTGGATGTGATTGATCTCGGCCTCTCCACAACGCCCACTGTTGAAATTGCCGTGCCCCTTGAAAAGGCCGGTGGCGGAATTATTCTAACGGCCAGTCACAATCCCATTCAATGGAATGCGCTCAAGTTGCTGAACGAACGTGGTGAATTTATTTCTGCGGAAGATGGGGCGACCATTTTGAAATTAGCGCACAATGAATCATTCAATTTTGCAGACGTTATGAAACTTGGCCGTTATGAAAAGAAGCACCACTACATCGATACACACATTGAGTTGATAAAGAAACATCCATTGGTGAATGTGAGGGCGATCCGGAAAGCGAAATTCAGAATTGCCGTAGATGCTGTCAATTCCACAGGAGGCATAGCTGTTCCAAAACTTTTAGAAGCGCTGGGGGTGAAAAAAATAAAAAAACTTTACTGCGAACCCACCGGGCATTTTCCGCACAACCCGGAGCCCCTGCCGGAACACTTGAAAGAAATCTGCCGTTTGGTAAAAAGGGAGAAATGTGACCTGGGTATTGTGGTCGACCCGGATGTAGACCGCCTTGCGCTGATCCAGGAGGATGGCAAACCTTTTGGTGAAGAGTACACCCTGGTGGCAGTGGCCGATTATGTGTTGAGTAAGAAAAAAGGAAATACTGTTTCCAATCTCTCCTCTTCGCGCGCCCTGCGCGATGTCACGGAGCAGGCAGGTGGTCGCTACACCGCTGCCGCAGTCGGGGAAGTGAATGTGGTGAATGCCATGAAAGAGACAAAGGCAGTCATTGGCGGAGAGGGCAACGGCGGAATCATCGTACCCGATTTTCATTATGGCCGTGATGCGTTGATCGGTATCGCCCTGTTTCTTACCCACCTGGCCAAATCGAAATTGAAAGCCTCACAGTTACGGAAAACCTATCCATCCTACTTCATCTCGAAGAATAAAATTGAATTGACGCCTCGCATCAATGTTGACCAGGTGCTGGAAGACATGAAAGCAAAATATCAAAACGAAACGATCAACACAACAGATGGTGTAAAGATTGATTTTGAAAAGGAACGAGAATGGGTACACTTGCGCAAATCGAACACAGAGCCAATCATCCGAATCTACGCAGAGTCACAAAATGAAAAGAAAGCCAATGAACTTGCAAAGAAAATGATAAATCAAATCCAAGAAATCCTGATCCTTTAATCCTTTAATCCTGATCCCATGAGCGTTTATCTTGACAATGCCGCTACTACTCCCCTCGATCCGGAAGTGTTTGAGACGATGAAGCCTTTTATGTTGGAGGACTTTGGCAATCCCTCGTCCACACATGCCCATGGAAGAAAGGTACGGGCCGCTATTGAATCCGCGCGCAAGAAAATAGCTGAACTGCTCAACTGCACACCCGGTGAGATTATTTTTACCTCCGGAGGCACCGAAGCCGACAACACGCTTATCATCAGCGGCATTCAATCGTATGGCATTCAACATGTAATCTCTACGCCAATTGAACATCATGCTGTGACGCACACGCTTGCGGTATTGAAAAAACAAGGAAGCATTCAATTACACGATGTTGACCTGGATGAAAATGGCCACGTTGACCTGGCTCATCTTGAAAAACTTTTGCAGGAACATCCCAATGCACTGGTGTCACTCATGCATGCCAACAATGAAATAGGGAATATCCTGGAGATTCAGCAAGTGGGAGAACTTACCGAGCGTTACAAGGCATTCTTCCATTCCGACACCGTGCAAACCATGGGTCACTATAGACACAATATGAAAGAATTACACGTGTGTGGCATCACGGCCGGTGCACACAAGTTTCACGGCCCTAAAGGAATCGGCTTCATGTATATTAGAAAAGGCCGTAAGATCGGACAATTCATTCACGGTGGAGCCCAGGAAAGAAATATGCGGGGCGGTACCGAGAACGTGTACGGCATTATCGGCATGTCAAAGGCTCTTGAAATTGCGTATCGAGACATGGCCGAACATACGTCACACATCAAAGCGCTGAAGTCGCGGATGATAGAAAAATTAAGAGAAAATATTCCGGGCATTTCATTCAACGGTGACTCCGCCAATCTCGAAAGGAGTCTTTACACGGTTCTGAATGTCAGCCTTCCCGAATCGGAGGAGAACGAGATGTTATTGTTCAACCTGGACTTGCAAGGAATCTCTGCCTCGGGCGGAAGTGCTTGTAGCAGTGGTGTGGCAAGCGGTTCACACGTGCTGGGAGCGCTCTATCCAAATTCAAAGAGAGGGGCAGTGCGATTTTCGTTTAGCAAGTACAATACGCTAAAAGAAATTGATTTTGTATCAGAAAAACTTGGTGAGTTGTACAAAGTAAACGCTTAACAAATCCTCTTTGCGCCCCCGCGTCTCAGGGGTTTAATCCCGATACCGGAAACCACAAAGACGCAAAGACGCAAGAAGGAACCATTATTCGTCATCAATAATGTCAGATCACATAAAAGTTTCGTTTATCGGTTCAGGAAATCTCGCCTGGCACCTGGCCCCCGCCCTGGATAATGCCGGGTTCACGGTGAAAGAAGTGTATAGCCGAAACCCCAGGCATGCTGAAGCCCTGACCGGCAGATTGTACCAGGCCGAAGTCAAAGCCACCCTTGATTTTTCAACCAGTGGCTCTTCTGTATTCATCATCGCCACCAGTGATGATGCCATTGAAGAAGTTGCGACCGAAATTATTTTGCCGGATGAAGCCTTTTTACTGCATACCTCGGGAAGTCAGCCGTTGCGTGTGTTGGAATTTGCGGCGATCGATAACATCGGGTCCTTTTATCCGCTGCAAACGTTTAGCAAGAACAAGCGTGTCGATTTTAAGATCATACCCATCTTCCTTGAGAGCAACAACGAAGAAACCGAAAAAACCATGATGACCCTTGCGAATGCCATCAGCAACCAGGTGCAAAAGATCGGCTCGGAGGAACGGAAGGCCTTGCACGTGGCGGCAGTGTTTGCTTCGAATTTCGCCAATCACATGCTCACCTTGTCAAAAGAGATTCTGAAAAAAAACAATTTGAGTTTTGATTTACTCAAGCCCCTAATCAACGAAACGATCATTAAGGGCCTAACGATAGGGCCGGAAAATGCGCAGACAGGTCCCGCCATGCGGAGCGACCTCGAAATACTGGACAACCACCTTGAATTCCTGCAAGACAACGAAAATCTCGCCGAGATTTACAAGGTGATAAGTCAGAACATTATTGACCGGTATGGCATCGACTAATCTTAAAGTTTCATTATTTTTAATAAAATTAAGAACCATGAAGACTTCACTTGTGTTTACGCTGATGCTTGGTTCCTTTTTGATTCAGGCGCAGGATAACAAGAAAGAAACTAGTCCTGGTGATCCCACCATCACAAAAAAGGCCGAACCCCTTTATATTGTAGATGGTGTGAAAGTGTCTGACGGTAATCAAAAAAACATATTCCTAAAGATCAAACCCGACGAAATTGAAAGTATATGCGTTGTGAAAGGGGATTCTGCGATAATCCGATATGGAGAATCGGGCAGAGATGGTGTCATACTCGTCACTACAAAAGGTTCGAAACGTAAGAAATCCAGAAAGACTCATTGACCGCCGGGGCGGATCTTTGAACAAGTAGTTGAGAATTCTGTTCTCAACTACTCATCTCCTCAACTTCTCATCTGAATTGCCTACTTTTCCCAACAATAAAAAAACTCAACCATGAACAGAATAATTGTTTTCGCTTTTTGCGTGGTCGCTGCCGGGGCCCTTGCACAAGGTCAGCCCCGTGAATCACTTGACCCTAAAGTGACGGAAGTATGGGACCTCAAACCAAAGAAGATCACGGCAGGTGCGAGTATCGGTGAAGCGCCTTCGGATGCTATCATATTATTTGACGGGAAAGATCTAAGCAAGTGGAGCACACTGAGTGGCGCCGATGCCAAATGGGAGATTAAAGACGGAGCCATTACCGCGGTAAAAAGTGCCGGCGATATCAAAACAAAACAAACTTTTGGTGATGTCCAACTTCACATTGAGTGGCGTTCACCGGCGACGGTCGAAGGTGAAGGCCAGGGCCGCGGCAACAGCGGAATTTTTTTACAAGAGCGCTATGAGTTGCAAGTGCTGGACAGCTACGAGAGCCAGACGTATTCCAACGGACAAGCAGGATCTATTTACAAACAAGCAATTCCTCTGGTTAATGCTTGCCGCAAACCTGGTGAGTGGCAAAGCTATGATGTGGTTTATACGGCACCACGGTTTAGTGACAACGGAAGGGTGATCACGCCTGCTTATATAACAGTGTTACACAATGGAGTGGTCATTCAAAATAACTATCAAATTACTGGACCTTCTGAGTACAAAGGATTACCGGTATATCAGCCGCATGCGAAGGCTTCCATCAAACTTCAGGACCACGGCAATCCGGTGAGTTATCGGAATATTTGGGTGAGGGAACTTTAGCCTCGGCCTCATCCATAACCCTTCTCTGGGGGAGAAGGGAACAAATCTCCGGGGAGAAGGGAACCAAAACCCACCTCGCTGACCGGGTCATCCTGGCGGGCTCCGGGAGGAGGAGAAAAACAAAAGTCAGACGAAATGCCTGACTTTTTTTATTGTTGAGTTTCGTGATTACTGGTTTGCCTGTACTTCGCCTCGTATGCGTAGTTGCACGACTCCGTTTTCAACATTTGCCATCACGGTGATTGACTTATCAAAGG
The DNA here is from genome assembly GCA_025350305.1 of Cyclobacteriaceae bacterium. Lineage (GTDB taxonomy): Bacteria > Bacteroidota > Bacteroidia > Cytophagales > Cyclobacteriaceae > ELB16-189. Next base: position 9,973 of record JANXYC010000087.1, read on the forward strand.
CACCAACGCTCGCTGCGTTAAACGTTGCTTCTACAAAACCTTGTCCACCCGGCGGGATTGGATCCTTTGACCAGTTGGGGGTTGTGCAACCGCAGGAAGGTTGTGCGTTGGTGATCACCATTGCTACTTTGCCCTTATTGGTGAATGTGAACTTATGTGTGGCGGGTACACCTTGCTTTATTTTTCCAAAATCAAAATTCTCTGTATCAAAAGCCGCAACGGCTACATCCGATTTTGGAGTAGCTGTGGCAGTAGCCGTTACCTGGCCGGAGCCGACTTTAACAATCAACACAAAGGCTGCAAAAAGGACTATTTTTTTCATGTCTTTAAAATTTAAGGTAAAATTACCTGGTTGCTGTCAACGATACAAACCTACTATCAAAATCCGCGCCCCGATGTTAACAAGCCCTAAAATGATGTTAACGACTTGTTAATCTTTAACTGACCGGGATCAATACTATTTACCTTTGTAAGGTGAGCAGAACCACGTTACGCATTGTGATTGTCCTTGCAGCCATCAGCATTGCAGGGATCACATTCACCCAGATTTACTGGGTGCGAAAAGCTTTTGATCTACGCGAAAATCAGTTTTATCGCGATGTACATACATCCCTGAACAATGTTGCCCAGAGGATTTTCGAAATTAATAATACGCCTACGCCGACAAGCAATGTCATAACGCAGGCGTCTACCAATTATTTTGTCGTCTTGGTAAATGGTCCTATTGACGCCAGTGTCCTGGAGTTCCTGCTGGTCACTGAATTTGGAAAACACAAAATAACCGATTTTGAATACGGGATTTATAATTGCGTTGACAAGTGCATGGTTGGGGGCAATTACATTTCACCCCAAAAGACGAACCTCTTGCCAATGTTACCGTAAGTGGTGGCGCCCCTGAATCATTAAGCATACCCGATTCGGGTTCAAAGACATTTTGGAATCTTTGTGCGAAGTCTCATAGTAAATAGGGTTCGTCTAAAACGGGCTCTCCGTTGAACAACCGCGATGGGCCAGTGGCCCGGCTTTATTTGCCCCACAAAGCGAAAAGTTACACTGCTTGCTCTTCGGTCGGGTTACTCTCCACAATTCAACGTACGCGAGATTAGAGCTCGGTTTTTTTAGATGACTTCAACATAACTGCTTGATTATCAGGCGACTGCTTAACATAATCCATGTTATATAACGTAACTAATTGATTATCAATATAATACATAGTTAATGGATTTTTTCGGAATAGTCTAACGTTCGACCATTGCAATCGCGACAAAATGAAGAAAAGAGCTAACCGCTGGTGGGAAATAATCAAAGACATCCGAAACCAGACGTTTGATGTTATTGGAACCACGTCTGATGACACCTTGCTGACAAATAATGTCGTTGAGATGTGTAACGCCGGCGTCTTAGTACAATGTGATACGCCACAATACACCGGAAACGAGACGGAAGAAGATCTGCATATTCCAGGTTACACTCGCGAAAAAGGTCTATATCAGAAAGTTCTTTCAGAATTCGAGAGTAAAACTGGCAGAGCCTTAAGTGGAGATTCCGAGGTGGTTGACCACTTCTTTTCGCGACCTTGCAATAATCTCAAGTGACTGGTTATGAGATCGTAGGGGTGGTCACCTTAAGACGGAAAAAACTGTTCCGGCTCTGCGGAATTTCCAGTCTGTTTCCTGATTTATCCTTTTTCTTTATCTTTCTACCTGTAAATTATTGGACGATTACCTAGCAATAGCATAGCAACCACAAATTCTTATCATTCTGAACAACGATCCGATGAAAAAAAATCTACTTCTATTTCTTTTAATACTGATCACATTTTCTTGTGAACAGCATGTTAGCATTTACCCTAAGCCAATCACCGACGGGTTGTCTAATCTTGTGACCCTTGATCAGGCAATTAGGGTCGCCGAGAAGCAATCACCACCGCTTTTTTCAAAGAATGTCAGAGTGGGGCAGGCCGGTAGTCAAAAGGTCAAAAATAGTTTGGTCGTTAAACTTGATAATGCGGAAAGTCCCTCAATGTATATCGTTAATTACGAAGGAAATGGTTTTGCAATTATTTCTGCCGATAATCGGATTTCACCGATCCTCGCACATTCGGACAATGGTTCGTTTCCTCTTGATAAAAAAATGCTTCCGGGTGGCCTAATAAGTTGGCTTTCTGCTGTTCATAGCACTATTCAAGCGATTAGGAAAGATAATCCTAAACAACTGCCCGCACACAAAAAAATATGGGAGAAATACAACGTCGAGACTGTCACAAAAGAAGGTAGTAAAACTGGAAGATATACTTACGTTGGGGATTGCAACCTCGGTGACAGTAACGTTACATTGTATACTGACACCGATCCACTAGTGTCCTCAACATGGAATCAGGATAATGGTTACAATGACTTAGCGCCTAACATTGGTTGTTCCTACCCCTCGAATGGTCGGGCATATGTGGGATGTGTTGCGACGGCCGTGGCACAGGTTATGAGGTATTACCAATATCCTTCGAGTTATAACTGGGCGGCGATGCCTTTGAATTCTTCATCACCAGCGATAGCCCAACTAATGAATGATCTTAATCTGAATAGCAATTTGGATACTGGCTGGGGATGTTACCCCGCCGGCTCGGGCGCATCATCAGATAACATTCCTCGAACTTTTCAAAATTTTGGATATCCTTCTCCTTCTTACTCCGGTTTTAATGGGTACAACTATTTCACCGTTAAATATAATTTACTGGCGAATAAGCCGGTCATTTTGGGAGGATATTCCGGCTCAAGTTGGTGGATTTTCGGCGCAGTAGGGGGCCATCAATGGGTTACCGATGCCGTTTGGGAAGCTATGTACTATTCGTGTTCTCCTGACCCTAATACGCCTGGAGAATGGATATCGGTTTATACGGGGTATGATGCTTCTTTGCATATGAACTGGGGATGGGGAAGCACCTATGACGGTTGGTATAGTGCCTTTAACTTTAGCCCTGGGAGTTATACTTTTAATTACGCTCCCGATATGGTAACAAATATCCATCCTTAAATTTTGTAAATTTGCAGAATGAAAATGAAGTGGCGCATAATTATGACTTCGATTTTTGTGATGCTCATTTTATCTTGCACTCAGAAGGACCCAAGTCCTATAAATGTGGACATTTTTATAGATTTAAGGGTTTACGACAAAAGCGGAAATAATTTATTAAATTCAACTACTGCCGGATATTATAAACCAGAAGATATTCGAGTTTACTTCTTGAAAGATGGTATTAAAACAGAAGTTTACAATCCGGCTCTGGATGGTCCACGCAATTTTAGAATTTTTAACAATGGGGCTAATCAAAATTTTTTGAGATTAACGCCCAGCGAGGGGACAAAAGATCAAGAAACAACAACCACCTTGCTACTGTGGCGTCAAAATGATCAGGACACCATCAGAACAACTATGACAAGAATATCGGGTACGGTATATTGCTCAAAGGTTTCTTATAATGGTGCAATAAAGTATGATATAAGCACAAGTCAGACTATAAGTTGGGGCACAGGATCGTTTAGAAGGCTGATCGATGTGCAAAAATAGACTTGTTATTGAAGGAGACGATTTGTTGCGGGTCGATGGTTCGGTTCTTTGATTGGAGATTCCGAGGTGGTTGACCACTTCTTTTCGCGACCTTGCAATAATCTCAAGTGACTGGTTATGAGATCGTAGGGGTGGTCACCTTAAGACGGAAAAAACTGGTCCGGCTCTGCGGAATTTCCACTATTAACACAAGTCATTATTCAGTCATTTGTAACTCATAGAAGCAAGAAGATCACTGATGTGTTAACACTGGTCTCAAAGAAAAAGTATGATCAGGTTGAAATGGGATGAGATCAACAAATTTATGACCTAACGGAAGTATGTTGATCCCATTCGGGACTGAAATCAACTTTAAACGCTCTCTGGCAAGGCCGTGGCTTAAACGCCACGACCTTTTTTATTAACTTCGGTCTCAATGGCCACGCATTCAAATAAGCATAACTTCAAAACATTCGCGTTGCAAATTCCGTCCGCTGAACTTGCCGGCACCCCCGCGCTGATCCGGCAGCTGGACGAGCTGAGCGGGAAGCCTTCTTTGGAAGGTATTTCAGAAACAACACAATGGGAATTTGTTGGCCTCTCCGCTGCACTCAAAGCTGTACTGATCGTACACGAAAACTCTGTGGATGGCAACTTCTTTTCGCACCGCCTCATCTGTGAAGGCTACAGTTATCTGGAATATGGCGACTTCAAGGAAACGAAATACTTCAAATGACACACCCTGATCCGGAACGTAACAAAGCACAAGCTGAGTTCCTGGTCCACTGCGCACCCGGGGACCGGCGTTTTCATGAATTGATGTTCTTGGTTGGTAATGCTACTTACAGATATCATCAGCTGGCAAAAGATCTCGCGCCTACGGAAAAGGACTGGCAGGAATGGATCGCCGGATTGAATGAACCTTTCAAAAGCGGGATGATAAAAGAAGGTTTCGAAAAGGGGAAGACAATTTTGGCCTTCACCAGGTACGTGATGGAGAAGCACGATCTGGGGCTTTCCGATTATTTGAAAGAGAATATCGATCCGAAAGATCTTGAGGAGTTTAATCAGCTCACAAAATAGGATCCGCAATCTTTGAGTTCTCCCCTTGCATGAAGAATAGTCTAAAGTGCTCCGAACAATCCGGGATCCAGCTGAAGGGCATAATTTTTGTATGTTCTTTGTCAAGCTAAATGAACTCCGATTCATGACTTGAAATGCAGTTGATAATGCGCTAAGAAAATCAGTCAAAACGAAATAAAAATGAAAAAGATAATTTTATCAATCTGCTTGTTAATGGTTTCTACATTCTTGTTTGCCGTGACACCGCCAGAAGCCGTTACTAAAGCATTCAACCAAAAATTTCCGACGGCAACCAATGTGAAATGGGGAAAGGAAAATGCATCTGAATGGGAAGCAAATTTTAGCGTCGGCAAAACAAAAGCATCGGCAAACTTTTCTGCTGACGGACAATGGATGGAAACAGAAACAGCGATTCCTGTCTCACAACTTCCAGAGAAAATAGTTGCTGCCATAAAACAGGCAAATCCAAACTGCACGATCACCGGAGCCGACAAAATTGAAAGTGCAAAATCTGGAACACATTATGAAGCAGACATCAACACGGGAAAGAAAACGAAGGAAGTCTTTTACAAAGAAGACGGCACGCTTGTAAAGTAAATTTTTTAACTGTAAGCTCCCCCTTTTTAGGACAGGATCAATTTAGACAATTTCATTAATAATCGTCGTCATATCCGATGTGGGTTTGTGGGAAACTCGTTTCGAGGTTTTCCATAAATCCACATCCAGCATGTCCATCGGACTGCGTCCACCGAGAGCATCATGTGGACGTTCATTGTTATAGTCCTCCATGAATTCCTCCGTAAGCATTCTTACCTGACTGATATCTTCAAAAAGATATGCATCAAGAACATCTTTTCGATAGCTGCCATTAAATCGTTCGATGTAAGCATTTTGAGTTGGTTTACCAGGCTGAATAAATTGAAGTTGAATTCCTTTTTCCTCACACCAGGTTGCAAGTTTGAATGAGATGAATTCCGGACCGTTATCAACGCGGATTCTCTTTGGTTTGCCTCTCCAACTAACTACCTGGTCCAATACCCGAATAACTCTTTCTGCAGGAAGTGAAGTATCAATTTCAATAGCCAACGCCTCGCGATTGAAATCGTCAATTAGGTTGAAGGTCCTTAGCTTTCTTCCCGATTGCAGAGCATCGCTCATGAAGTCCATTGACCAACTGTGATTGATCTCATGAACAGCTTCTAAAGCCTGCATTATGCGTGCAGGAAGCCTCCTTTTGCCTTTACGCTTCATATTCAGCTTCAATAATTTATACACCCGGTGGATGCGTTTATGATTCCAGATTAATCCTTCTCTTCGAATGCGGAAATACATCTTCCAAAAGCCATCGGTAGGTCGCTTTTCGGCCATGATCTGTAGTTTTCCGATCACGGCATGATCATCACGATGACTTCTGTAATAGCAGACAGACCTCGAAAGATCCACTAGTTTACAGGCCCGACCCAGACTAACCTGATACGTCTGCTGAAGATGCTCAACGCGTACCTTTTTCTCGGCGGGCCTTAAAACTTTTTTCCTAAAATATCTTTAAGCATTTTATTGTCCAGAGCCAGATCCGCATACATATGCTTGAGCTTCCGGTTCTCATCCTCTAGCTCTTTTATTCGCTTAAGTTCGTTTAGCTCCAAGCCTCCATACTTGGCCTTCCAATTGTAAATGGTTGCTTTGGATACCCCATTTTCTCGGGCTACATCCAGGATGTTCTTGCCAGCATCAAATTCCTTGAGAATACTGAAAATCTGGGCTTCGGTGAATCGGGTTTTCTTCATAGTTAACAGTTTAAATTTAAGACTTTCGTCTAATCTCAAACTGTCCTATTTTCGGGGGAGCTTACAAATGGCTTATGCTTTAGCCAATTACAAACAATACAATTTTCCTCAAAATCCAACAATGTCCTTGGACGAAATGGTAACGAATCGACTATTTAAGTATGACACAAGTCTTTTTCGGGATAAAAAAGCAAGATTTGCCTATGAGCTTAGTGGAATTCAACTATACCTTAACGACCAACTTTTCTATTCTCCAGATTTACTCCATGCCGTTTACGATTTACAAACTAAATATCCCACATCAACTCATTTTGATTTTTATAAAGAAAAAATTGAGAAATTAAGGAATAGTCTAGAAACATCTAGCCAGGATTTTAGAAATGCAAAAATAATTCAAGCCAACTATAATTCATTTGACAATCTGTTGAAACGGTTTGAGGGAAAAAATATATTGATTGATATCTGGGCGACTTGGTGCCATCCTTGTATTGAAGAGTTCAAACACAAAGCAATAATTCAACCATTTATCGAGAACGATAAAATTGAAATGCTCTTTATCTCAATTGACAAACCACAGTGGGAAGACCGTTGGAGGCAAAGTATCAAAATCAATGAACTTCAAGGGAATCACTTTCGTGCAGACAAGAAATTTATAGAAGACATGTGGAGTGTAATTGGTGACTTCAAAGGAGCTATTCCCCGTTATGTATTAATTGACAAAGAAGGGAAAATATTTAAGAGTACAGCAGCCCGACCAAGTGAAGGGAATCAATTGATTCAACAAATTGAATTATTGATTAACTAAAAAGATAAGAGAAGCCCAACAGCCACCAATCGAGTAGACGGCCTAAAGGGAACGAGAATACATTTTCAAATTTAACGTGGAGGATACCGGTCAATCCTGGGAACGTTGTTCCGGTTTCAAAGCCCGCTCCTCCTGCTCCCCGCATACAATTCATACTCCAGCAAACGGCAATCAATTTTACTGGTATAAAATTCTATCCTCCGGCTGGCGCGCAGGCCGATCTTTTTTGCCAGGTCAAGATTGCCGGTGAATACATAACCCGTGTAGCCGCCGCATTTCTTTTTCATAAAATCCCCGATGCGACCGTAGGTGGTTTCCAATTCGGTGATCTCACCGAGACGCTCGCCGTATTCAGGATTGAAATAAACCACGCCGGGTGCTGGTGGAAGTTCTGTTGCTTCAAAATCACAAACCGAGAATCGTATCAGCTTCTCCACCCCTGCTTCTGCCGCATTTATTTTGGAGATATAAATAGCATCCTCGCTGATATCCGTAGCAATCACTTGCAACCCCGGCACCTCCACAATCTGATCTTCGAGTTTTTTGTATTCAGAAGTGTACATCGCTTTTTCATAACCCTTC
>JANXYC010000105.1 GCA_025350305.1 Cyclobacteriaceae bacterium
ATGTGACTTACTAATTGGAGCCCCTTTTTTCCAGACGCTTATCGTTAAAGCTGCCTGGTATGAAGAAATTCGGAGCATCCTTGAATAATTCAAGTTGCATAAAAGCTTAAAAAATGGTTATCCTTGTAAAATTAAGGATTCCTCTTCTAAAATGCATATTACTTATGTGCATAGGCAAGGCCTTAAGGCTGGGGTTATTTAATTCCTCCACATATGGACTTTAGTCCAGCCCGATACTTTCAACACCCAAAATAAAATCGTCACCAATAAAATTAGGCTTAAAAATAATATGGATCACCCTCGTATGTCTGGTCACTAAGGTTTTAATGGACACCATCGATTATCGGAAATTACTAATTCGCAACAATTTACAGGTTTTCAATAACCTGAATGTAGGATTTAATTCCTTCTTCAATCTCCTTTAGAAAAATGAACTCGTCCGCGCTATGGGACCGTGCTGAATCGCCTGGTCCCATTTTAATGGATGGAACCGGGATCAGTGCCCTGTCCGATGTAGTGGGGGAGCCGTATAGTTTCTTTCCTTGTTTTTTGACAGCCTTTATGAGCGGATGATCTTCCCTTATCCCGGAAGGACGCAGGCGAAGAGACCTTGGTGTTACGGAACACGAGACGTTTTCTTTAACGATGCCGAGGACTTCCTCAAGTGTGTACGCGTCCGTTACCCGGATATCCACGGTAAATGTGCATTCCGGTGGCACCTGGTTGTGCGCCTGCCCCGCCTGGATGATGGTCACTGACATTTTCACGTTGCCAAGAGTCGAGGAAGTTCTTGAAAATTGGAAGCTGCGAAACCACTCAATATCTTTCATCGCGTTGTAGATCGCGTTCTCACCTTCCGCGCGCGCAGCATGCCCCGCTTTACCGTGGCTGATGCAATCAAGGACCAACAGGCCTTTTTCTGCTATAGCAACATCCGCCAGGGTAGGTTCGCCTACGATCGCATAATCAATTTTGGGAAGGAGTGACCAGATACTTTCAATTCCATTCACGCCGGAAATCTCTTCTTCGGCAGTAGCCGTCAAAACGATATTGTGCGTAAGATCCTGCCGGTCATAAAAATACAAAAAGGTAGCAATCAAGGATACTAACGGACCCCCCGCATCATTGCTGCCCAGTCCATATAACTTTCCATCCGCTATCGTTGGCGAAAAAGGATCTCGTGTGTACCCTTGATTGGGCCTTACAGTATCGTGGTGGGAGTTGAGCAAAATCGTGGGTTTGGAAGGATCATAATACTTATTTTTCCCCCAGATATTATTTCCCCTTTGTTCAGCTTGAATCGAATGTTGCTGAAAGAAATCCTTAATAATCGACGCGGTCTTATCTTCTTCTTTGCTAAAGGAAGGAGTGGCGATTAGCCTCTTAAGAAGACCAATGGCAAGGGGGGGAAGTTGGGACTGATTCAACACGATGGATACTGGTTGCTGGATTCTGTGATTACTGCTTACCGATTACTTCTTATTGGCTACTGCCAACTGCCTGCTTTCTATAAGTGTTCCTTCTGGTTCTTCCTTCGTATTCCTGATCAAATCTCCTGCTTCGCCGATCAGTACCTCTTGAACGCCGGAGCGAATCGCTGAAAAGGCATTTTCCAATTTCGGTAAAATTCCATCAGCAAAAATGCCCAACGACAATAATTGCTTATAGCTTGTCTCATCTAAATTGCGTATGACCGAATTCTTGTCTTTTACATCCTTTAAGACGCCTTTGTTTTCAAAACAGAAAATCAGTCGCACATCAAAATGCCTGCAGAGTGACACCGCCAATACCGAGGCGATGGTATCAGCATTCGTGTTGAGAATGACGCCATCCGCGTAGGTGAGGGGTGCGAAGACAGGGATCACGTTTTGCTTCAGCAGGAAATATAAGAGCGTTGAATTCACACTGCCAGGAATAATGTCTCCCACAAAACCGTAATCAACCTCTTTTACGGGCCGCTTCACTGCTTTGATCATGTTTCCGTCTGCTCCGGTCAATCCCATTGCATTACAACCGAGCTGTTGCAACTGGGCCACCATTTGTTTGTTGATCAACCCGCCATATACCATGGTCACCAGATCAAGCGTGGGACCGTCCGTAATTCTCCGGCCGTTGATATAGTTGGATTGTATGCCGAGTTGATCCCCAATCTTTGTAGCAATTTTTCCACCACCGTGGATGAGGATCTTCGGGGCCTGAATGGAAGCGAAGTCTTTTAGAAACTGACCCAATGCTTGTTCATCGTCCAGTACGTTGCCGCCGATTTTGATTATGTATAACTTGTTCATATTCAAATTTAGCTTTTAGCGCTGATCTCCCGCTTCCCACTTTTCAGCACCTCTGCCAATACCGCCTGTGCCGCCCACACGCGGTTGCCGGCTTGTTGCGTTACGAGGCTAGCCGGGCTGTCGAGTATTTCATCGCTTAGTTCTACGTTCCTTCTTACTGGCAAGCAATGCATAACACGTGCTTTGTTTGTCTGCTGAAGTTTCTTATTCGTTAGCATCCATTCTGGGTCATTGCAATAAATCCTGCCGTAGTCGGCATAGGTGCTCCAGTTTTTAACATAAACAACGTCTGCATTTTTCAATGCTTCGTTCTGGTTCAGCACAATGGAAGCACCCTGCGTGAATTCCTTATCGAGTTCGTAATCTTCCGGATGGGTAATGACAAAATCGGCGGCACCCCAGGCATTTATCCACTGTGAAAAACTATTGGCAACACATTGTGGTAGCGCCTTCACATGAGGTGCCCAGGTTAGCACAATTTTCGGTTTCCTTTTCTCTTTAAAAGTTTCGCTAATGGTAATAATGTCAGCGAGACTTTGCAGCGGATGAAGCGTGGCACTTTCCAGACTCACAACCGGGATGCCAGAGTACCGAATGAACTGTCGGATATAATGTTCGCTGTAATCGTCTTCCTTATTTTTCAACGATGGAAATGTGCGGATGCCCAGTATATCAAAATATTTCCCCAGCACAGGGGCCGCATCCTTTACATGCTCCGCGGTGGTGCCGCTCATAATTGTTTCGTCCTCGAACTCCAACGCCCATCCTTCCTGACCTACGTTGAAGACTACGGCCTCCATACCGAGGTTGGATGCAGCAATTTGTGTACTGAGGCGGGTGCGCATGCTGGGATTGAGAAACAATAATCCAATCCGTTTATGGACACCAGTACCTTTGTCTTTAAATGGATTCTCTTTGTAGTCAAGTGCCTTCCGGACCAGGGCGTTAATGTCGGAGACATCTTTTACTGAAACAAAATTCTTCATGCTACTTTAAAAATCATTTATAACCAATATCTGTTCAGTGTTCAGTAGTTTCAAGCTAAAATGAATTTCATACAAACACGGATACCTACTTTCTAATAATTTTGAATAGTTTAATCTGTCACTACTCTAGTTCTTGTTTCAACGCCTTTAAGAATATATCCGCTTCTTCTCTGGTCAATGCCAGAGAAGGCAACAGACGGATCGTATTGGGTTTCGCTTCACCTGTAAAGATACGATGGTTAAAAAGTAAGTTCGTACGCACTTCTTTTTTATCATCGGCTAAATCGAAGCCAATCATCAGGCCTTTTCCTCTCACTTCTTTGATAGTTGAAATTTTACCGATTTCATTCAGCCAATACGAGCCAAGAGCGGCTGCGTTTTCCATAAGCTTTTCCTTTTCCATCACCTCGATCACAGCCAACCCGGCAACACACGCGAGGTAATTTCCGCCAAAAGTGGTGCCCAACATGCCACTCCACGGTTTGAAATCAGGGTGAATCAATAGGCCACCGATCGGAAAGCCATTGCCCATACCTTTTGCCGTAGTAATGATGGATGGTTGTACACCGGCGTACTGATGCGCAAAGAATTTTCCAGTTCGTCCATATCCACTTTGTATCTCATCGAGGATGAGAAGGGATCCGTTTACAGTGCATTTCCTTTTCAGGAATCGGAGGAAGGAATCATGGGGTAGCTGAATGCCGCCAACCCCCTGAATGCCTTCGATGATTACAGCAGCTACCGTATCATCCAGCACGGCACTGAATGCCTCTTCATCATTCATGGTCACAAAAACAATTTCATGGCATGCATTGAAGGGAGATACAATTTTTGGATTATCAGTTGCAGCAACCGCACCGGATGTTCTTCCGTGAAATGCTTTTTTGAACGCGATCACTTTTTTTCTTCCCGTAACGAAAGAAGCTAGTTTCAGTGCATTCTCATTGGCCTCGGCGCCGGAATTGCACAGGAACAGTTGATAGTCTGGATAGCCTGAAATTTGTCCGAGTCGTTCGGCCAACTTCTCTTGTAATGGATTTTGAACGGAGTTGGAGTAAAACCCAATCTTGTTCAGTTGGTCGGTTAGCGATTTAATATAATATGGATGTGAATGGCCGATGGAGATTACGGCATGGCCGCCGTATAAATCGAGGTATTTTTTACCGTTTTCGTCCCAAAGCCAGGAGCCTTGTGCTTTCGCTGGGGTGATGTTGAGTAGGGGATAGACGTCGAATAGTTTCACCGGGGGAGGGCTAAAAGATGAAAGTGGAAAGTGGAAAGATGAAAGATGAAAGTGGAAAGTGGAAAGTGGAAAGCTGAAAGTGGAAAGTGGAAAGCTGAAAGCTGAAAGCTGAAAGCTGAAAGTGGAAAGCTGAAAGTGGAAAGTGGAAAGTGGAAAGATGAAAGTGGAAAGATGAAAGTGGAAAGCTGAAAGCTGAAAGTGAAAAAAGTGGAGAGTACATATTTTTAAGCACGAACTTTTTTTAGTAAAGAAATGAGCATTGCTTTCACTTCATTTATTAGAGCATTTGTTTTTTTGTATTGCTCTTCCTTTAGATACCCTAATTCAAACGAAAGAAAAGAAAGATATTCAGTTTCCTGAGCAGAACCGAAAGCAGTCTGAAGATATCTCGCAAAATCTTTTTGAGTGAATTTTCCACACCCTTCGGCAATATTTGTGGGTACCGAAACTACGGCCCTTCTGATTTGACTCGTGATACCGAATCGTTCCTCTTTAGGGAACTCCCTGGTGAAATCGTAAATCAACTTAGCATTATCGTGACCCTTCTGCCACACGATCAATTTTTTGTAGTCTTTCATAACTTTAAGTTTTGCTTTCCCAAAACTACCCTTTCAACTTTCGGCTTTCAGCTTTGTGCCCTTCAGGAAAACAGAGTCTTTTTTTATTCATCCCCCAACTTCATGGCACCTTATTTTTTGATGTTACTTATTTTTTCGAATGAAACGATGATACCCTTAATCAATGCGGAACTCAGTCCGTGATGTTCCATCTCGTTAAGTCCGGCAATGGTGCAACCTTCTGGCGTAGTCACTTTATCAATTTCAATTTCCGGATGAGAATCTTGTGTAAGCAGGAGTGAAGCGGCTCCTTTGGCCGTCTGTGCTGCAATGAGTTGCGCCTCTTCTGCATCAAACCCGAGTTGAATGCCACCTTGCGAAGCAGCGCGAATGTATCGCATGAAGAAGGCAATTCCGCTGGCCGCCAGCACAGTCGCAGCCTTCATAAGCCGTTCCTCAATCACCAGCGTCACACCAAGACCATCAAATAGATTCTTAATTTCTGTCAACTGCTTTTCGTTGGCATCTTTTGCACACAGGCAGGTCATTGAATTGCCGATAGCGATAGCCGTGTTGGGCATGGCACGTACAATCGGCACCTTTTTCAGAAGAAGGGATGCAATTTCGTCTGTGGTAATGCCGGTAATTGTGGAGACCAGGATGTGTTTTTTTGAGTCTAAAGAAGAGTTGATTTCCGTCAGCAATCCTTCCAATTGTTTCGGCTGTACACAAAGGATAATCAATGTGGCATTTTTGATGGCAGACGCATTGTCTGAGGTAAGTTTGAATCCTTCCTTTTTCAGATGATCAATTTTAGTAAGGTGCCTGCGCGTGATGGTGATATTCGACGCAAGAAAAAGTTTCGCCTTCACCACTCCTTGTGCAATGGCCGTGCCCAAATTACCTCCACCGAGAATTGCAATTTTATTTTGGGCCATATTCTTAATAAGCGGTTGATTTCAAACAAAGACCTTCGGATTCACCTAATCCAAACATCAGGTTCATATTCTGGAGGGCCTGGCCGCTGGCGCCTTTCAGAAGATTATCCGTGGCGGAATGGATGACAATTTTATTTCCGATTTTTTCCAAAAAAATAAGACACTTGTTTGTGTTCACCACTTGCTTGATGTCAATCATCTTTGTTGACAACCTTGTGAATGGATGTCCGGAATAATACGTGTTAAATAGATCGTTTGCCGCTTCAATCGTCAGTTGACTTTCCATCACAGATGTTACGAAAATTCCCCTGGTAAAATCACCGCGCCACGGCACGAAATTGACAGGACCTGTAAAACCGGATTGAAGGGATTGCAATGTTTGATTGATCTCAGCCATGTGCTGGTGTGTCAGGGTTTTATAGGCAGAAATATTGTTTGCGCGCCAGGTGAAATGCGTTGAGTCCTGGAGTTTCTGTCCTGCACCGGTAGAACCAGTAATTCCGGTGGTGTACACTTCTTTCAGCAACCCCGCCTTCGCCAACGGCAGGAGCCCCAACTGAATAGTTGTAGCAAAGCAACCTGGGTTAGCGACATTGGTCGTTTTCCTGATTTCCTCCCGTTGAAATTCAGGAAGCCCATATATGAATTCGCGACCATTCACTTTATCGCCCAGACGAAAATCATTTCCAAGATCAATTATTCTGACAGAAGCAGGAAACGAATGTTCACTCAGTAACTTTTTACTTTCACCATGACTCAGGCAGAGAAAAAGTACATCCACCGGCTCATTAAATGTGTTCGTAAACTTCAAATCAGTTTCACCTGTCAGGTCACCGTGTATTTCATGCAAATATTTCCCCGCCTGGCTGCGACTTTGAACAAAAACGAGCTCTACCGAAGGGTGGTTTAGGAGCAAGCGCGCGGCCTCTCCACCGGTGTAACCAGCGCCTCCGATGATGCCAGCTTTGATTTTAGTGTTGCTCATCTTTTAGCTCCTTGGCTGTTAGCTCTTAACTTTTAGCTTTTAACTTTTAACTTTTAACTTTTAGCTTTTAACTTTTAGCTTTTAACTTTTCGCTGATCGTACTCAGCTTTTACCTGGTGGTAGATTCCTACCTGGTTTCCAAATATCTTGGTAAACCCCTTTACATCATCGCCCGTCCAGCCAAGATTCATTTCCCCATATTTCCCAAATTTGGACGACATCAAATCGTACGGGGATTGAATTCCATTTATTTGAAAGCGATAGGGATGCAAGCTAATTGAAACATCTCCGGTTACGTGTTTTTGCGTGCTGGTGAGATACGCTTCGATGTCACGCATGACAGGGTCGAGGTATTGACCTTCGTGCAGCCAGTTACCATAGAACTGTGCGAGCTGGTCCTTCCAACTCAGTTGCCACTTTGTAAGTACGTGTTTTTCCAGTGCATGGTGCCCCTTTATAATGAGTGCTGGGGCCGCAGCCTCAAAACCGACCCTGCCCTTGATGCCGATTATTGTATCTCCCACATGAATGTCGCGCCCAATGCCATACGGTCCTGCGATAAGCTGAAGATGTTGGATCGCTTCCGTAGGATGCTTAAAACGTTTCCCGTTGATGGAGTTGAGTTCACCTTTTTCAAACCCCAGGGCTACTACTTCGGTTCCCTTTTTTGTCACAGGGGTGGGCCATGCTTTTTCCGGCAGCATGCCCATGGAATTGAGGGTTTCTTTCCCCCCTACGGACGTACCCCAGAGACCTTTATTAATAGAGTACTTCGCCTTTTCAAAATTGAATGCTACGCCCTTGGATTTCAAATATTCGATTTCCGCCTCACGACTCAGCTTCTTATCGCGGATGGGTGTGATAATTTCCAGCCCGGGAGCCAGAATTTGAAAAACCATATCGAACCGCACCTGATCGTTGCCCGCCCCTGTGCTTCCGTGCGCAACTCCGTCGGCTTTGATTTTGATGGCATAGTCGGCTACTGCAAGCGCCTGCGACATACGTTCTGCACTTACACTTAGCGGGTAGGTACCGTTCTTCAGCACGTTTCCAAAAACCAGGAACTTGACTACTTTCTCATAGTAGTTTTGAGTCTCCTCGACAGCCTTATGGGACGTCACGCCGAGCGCACGTGTACGCTTTTCAATATCACTCAGCTCTTCTTTGGAGAATCCACCTGTGTTTACCGTTAGGGTATGGACTTCATAACCAAGGTCCTTTGATAAATAAATAGCGCAATAGGAGGTGTCCAGTCCGCCGCTAAAGGCCAGTACGACTTTCTTTTTAATATTCATACGCTTGCCGTGGCCACGGGGCCGGCCTTTTTTTAATTCAGGAGTATCGGGACCTACTGCCTACTTTCCAGGCCGGGCTACCAAAAAAACAAGAAACTTAGAATCGAACTTCTCTTCTCTTCACCTTCGTCCTCGCTGTCCTTTTTGCGCCAGCTTTTCAGCAGCGTAAATTGCTTGAGCCTCATGAAACGTTCAAAAAGCTTGAAATTCTCGGCAAACTTACGTTTGCGTTTATGATAGGGGATTGGTTCGCGAGACACAACGGTCGTGGCCTCGGACTTGGCCTTCTCTTCCACTGCTTTTTCAGCTGGATCGTAGAGCATAGCGGTGCACATACAGTTCTTCCGATCCTTGCTTTTGAGGATCTCATAGTTTACACAACTCTTGCAGCCTGACCAGAATTTCTTGTCGGTAGTAAGTTCTGAGTAGGTGACGGGCTCGTAGCCGAGATCTGAATTGATCTTCATGACAGCCAGGCCGGTCGTTAATCCAAAGATTTTGGCATCTGGATATCGCTTTCGTGAAAGTTCAAAGATTTTTTTCTTGATTTCTTTGGCCACGCCCGATTTACGGAAGGC
Source organism: Cyclobacteriaceae bacterium (assembly GCA_025350305.1). Classification (GTDB taxonomy): domain Bacteria; phylum Bacteroidota; class Bacteroidia; order Cytophagales; family Cyclobacteriaceae; genus ELB16-189. The sequence goes on from JANXYC010000105.1 coordinate 8,871, forward strand.
CGGCGCAACGATCAAGCCAGAGTTGGCAACATATTTTTCGTCTTCCCAAGCTTCAACATAGCAAAAGCCGACCCACGTACCGTCCGGGGCTACCGCAATCACAGACTTCCCCTCGTCCATTTTCGTCCGAATATAATCTGGTGACCGCCTGGCGATGCCTGTACCGCGCGCTTTGGCCGATTCTGCCATCTCGGTAGTGATGGTGTCGGCATACTTTTTATCGTCTGGAGTTGCGTCCCGTACTATTATGTTTTGGTCCACTAGTGTAGTCGTTGTAATGTGTAAATAAAAAAATTTGAAAATACAGACAGCGATTCCGCTCAGGCGGAATCGCTACTCACGCAAAAAAGTTGAGGTATCAAATACGGATCTGCCTTCGGAAACTTCTGATCACTGTGGGGAGTGAGAGGAACCAGCTGCGAAGGAGGCTGTCGTAAGGGCCTTTGAACGCTGCAAGGGTGAAGTTGTTTTTCAAATTCGTTGTTCCAAGTTAATCGCTACAGATCGATTGAGGTATCTATTAAAATTTGTACAAAAATAAAGGATAAATAAGTCATTTTAACAATATTCATTCAACGAATTTCTAAAGAAAAAGATTTGTGAGGTAAAGTGACACTTGAACCCGGTACCTTGCAGCCAACTCGATCATGGAAGAATTTCTTTATCAATACGGCTACATCGCTCTCTCAGTGGGTACCTTCCTCGAAGGTGAGACAGCCATCCTTGTGGCTTCGTCACTGGTGCACAGTGGCTTCTTCAAAGGCCCCTACACTGTTATTTTTGGCTTTTTTGGTTCATTCATCAGTGACTGGCTCTACTTTATTATCGGCCGGCTGAACGGAAAATACTTCATCGAGAAGCGCCCTAAGCTCAAAGAGAAACTGAAACCTACCCAGAAATTTTTCAAGACCCACCGCTTGCAAATTCTATTTAGCTACCGCTTCCTTTACGGGTTCCGGATACTCCTGCCCATGTTGATTGGCATGAGTGATATCAAGCTGCTTCACTTCCTTGGCTACAGCCTGGTAGCTGGACTGCTCTGGGCCACCGCGGTGAGTACCGTTGGGTATGCTGCCGGGCAACTGTTCGAACTGACTCCAAGTTCCTTTGAGGAACATGTTCTCTTCATTGTTATCGGATTTGCCAGTTTCGGAATGGTGGTTGGGTACTTTGTAAAACGTTTTGCTGAGAAGAAAATGAAGATAAACATGGAAGTAAGTCCGTCATGAGAAATAAACGTCACCTCAGATTTATTCCGGGTTTTTATTCGTAGCGCAGCGTTTTGGCTGGGTTGGTCATTGCCGCTTTGATGGTTTGGGTGCTTACCGTGATCAATGCAATTGCAATCGCCAGTACGCCCGCTATCAGATACACAACTACACTCATATCAATGTGATAGGCGAAACTTTTAAGCCACAGGTTCATGAAGTACCATGCCAATGGCCAGGCAATCAGGTTGGCCACCATAATCAGGATGACAATTTCCTTTGAGAGCAGCGTAAGAATGCTCGGCATGGAGGCCCCCAGCACTTTGCGAACGCCAATTTCCTTAATGCGCTGCATCGTGTTGAATGTTGCTAATCCGAACAAACCAAGGCAGGCAATAAAAATGGCCAGTCCGGAGAACACGCTGAAGAGCTGCCCTTGTTTCTGCTCTGCTTCGTAGAGTTTCTGATAGCGGTCGCTGATAAATTGATAATCAAAAGGCCGGATGGGGAGAAACTCCTTCCAGACCTTCTGAAGGTGCGAAAGGCCACTCTGAATATTGTCACTCGCAATTTTCACCGTGATATTGTTGTAGTTGCCCCTGGAAATGAAAAAGATCATCGGTGTAATTTCCTGGTGTAGCGACTCAAAATGAAAATCCTTTACCACACCGATCAGTTTGCCCTTGGTGCCGCCATATTGAAAGTCCTTGTTTATACCTTCTTCATTGGATTTCCATCCCATCTTCCTGGCTGCCGCTTCGTTAATGATGAAGGCGAGCGAATCATCCGTGGGGATCGATTTTGAAAAACTCCGGCCGGCAGCCATCTTAATGTTGTAAGTATCAAAGAACTCATAGTCCGTGGTAACATATTTCAGGCTTACCCCGGAATTGATCAGACTATCACCTTTCATGATCCCGGCTTCACCTTGCGAATCCAATAGTCGACCTGTAGGAAGACGCGAGGAGAGGCCAACATTCTTGATAGTGGATGATTTAGTCAACTCGTTATAAAACGAATCGTAGTTTGGCCCTAATTCAAAGTAAAATGGAAGCGTAATAACCTTGTCTTTGTCAAAACCCAGGTCACGGCTGTTAAGATAATCGAGTTGTTGCATGGTGATGGCCGTGGCGATAATCAACGATATGGAAATAGCAAACTGAGTTACAACCAATGACTTTCGGATACCTCCTTTTCCCGTAACGAAACCTTGCTGGCCTTTGAGTACCAATGCAGGCTTAAACGAAGAGATCACAAAGGCAGGATAGATGCCTGCCAGAATGCCGACCAGCAGAGCAAAGACCGTCAACCCGACCAGGATGGGCCAGTTGCTGATGAAATTCAGTTCAAGCATTTTCCTGGTAAAATCGTTCAGCCAGACCAAGGTCAAAAATGAAAACCCGATAGCCAGCACCAGCGCAAAGACTGCGACCATCATCGATTCGCTTAGGTATTGAATGATCAGTTGATTTTTGAAAGCGCCCACCACTTTTCGCAATCCTACTTCCTTCGCACGCTTGGTAGCACGGGCGGTAGACAAATTGACAAAGTTAAAACACGCGATGAGGATGATGAACAGACCAATCACACCCATCATATAAACATTGTTGATATTACCACCGACCTCCAGTTCGCTATCGAGGTGCGAGAGCAAGTGAATATCGGTTACTTTTTGAAGGAAAATAGTTGTTCTTCTGGAAGCTACGAAGTCGGGCGGGGAGCCAAAGTTGGCGATGGCATAGGTGCCGTAATGTTTGTCAAGGAAGGCCGGAAATTGAGCTTCAATTTTTTTAGGATCTGCGCCCCTTTCGAGTAAGAGATATGTGCTAAACGAGTTGTTCGCCCAGTTGGTCTCCAGGCGTCTTCGCCCGTAAATGGTACTGTCGTTTAATGTACTGAAGGAAACCATGAACTCCGGATGCCAGTGTGATTGCAACGGAAAGTCTTTAAAGACGCCGGTTACTTCCAGGTCCAATCGTCCCCCCGCCTTCAGGTGTTTGCCAATTACGTCAGTGCTTTCAAAATATTTTTTTGCGGCGCGCTCTGAAAGCATCACAGTGAGTGGACGTGTTAGCGCTTGAGCAGGATTTCCCGTGATCGTTGGGATATCGAGAATTTTAAACACGTCAGGTTCGGTCATATACACTTCATTCTCACTGGCAATTTTTTTTCGTTCACCATTTTCTTCAATGGCCATGACTAGATTATATTGAAGCGTCCTGGCCATCACTTCAATTTCGCCAAAGTCATTTTTCAGAAGTGGACCAAATGGAGGAGCTACGGAAGCCAGGTGCAGCGTAGAAATACCCTCCTGGTTAAGGAAATTTCGAGTAACGCGATAGGTGCGATCGGTATTCGAATGGTATTTGTCATAGCTCAATTCATCCACTACAAACAGATAGATGAGCAGCGCCGAAGCCATGGCAAGAGCCAGTCCGGCAATGTTGATGAATGCTGTGAGTTTATTTCTGAAAATACTGCGAAGGGCGGTTTTAAGGTAGTTTCGAATCATAAAGCCCGGTTATTGTTAATACTTTTGGGAATTACCTTTTTATTCCACCTACAACAGTTAATAAACTCCAGCCCGAATAAATCGTTACTCAAAGACTCCAATAATTTATGGTAGCTGCATGATGATTGACTGAAAGGTTGAATTTCTGATAGTCAGATTGTACCTACCCAATTTAGGAGCCAAAATAAAATAATCAAATCAGGCCTATTTTGAGGGAATCGGGGAAATCGCCCGTCCAAGGATGGTCAAAAATGTGCGGAATCGCACTACTTATTTTAATATCACTTACTTTTTTGAACTGGTGTTCGCCAGGTCCATGCTCTTCTGGCAAATTCCTTTCAATAATACTTCTTTGATACAATATGCATTCGAAGTTGGAACGTTAGTCAGGTTGAGAAAATGAAGAAGCTCATCTTATTTATGCTCCTGACCTCCATTTCCTGTAAGGATAGTACGTTCTACGAAGGTGATTTTTTCTTCCTGGTGAATAAAGGATCAAAAATGCCGGTATCCGTTCGTGGCAACGCGATTAAGAACTTTATAATTTCTGATATTGACCTCACGCCATAGATGAAAAACATAACCTTACCAACGCTTATCATCTGGGGAAAATTTGATGGAATTATACCATTCCCCATGGCCACACAGGCCCTAAACTCCCTGGGAACTGTTTCGTCGCAAAAAAGTATTGCCCAACTACCCCATTCAAGCCATGTAGGCTATTATGAAGAACCGGAGTTGTTCGTCGCAGCCGTAGGACAATTTATTGAGGCCTATAAATAGTTTAAATTTTATGAAATAATTCTTCGGTATCTGTCCGGGCGGCCCTTTAACCCGCAGCGAAATCGGGCGCTTGTCTGTGATTCACCTACGATAACCCTCTCCGTGTGCATAACTTGGTTGAAAAGTTGTGAGTTACTTTTTCACATTTTATTTTGCGTCTTCTGTCTAAGCTGTTATGTTTATATCACTAAGTAGAAAGTAACAACAGGATCAAACGTTACCGGAAAACAAAAATTATTATCCACGGATAGTAGTTACAAAAAAACGGTGAGGAATGATTGTGTTCGCGAGAAGGGTCCTTCGGGAAAACTGGCGGGAGCACGAGACACGGAACTGCAGTCGTAAGGTTGTCGTTGCAAGTTTTATAGATGCGAGAATAAGCTTAGTGTTATGCATTGGCTCCGGTTGATGGATAGCAAGACGGGAAAAATCAAGCAATTGATCTTTTCCCGTTTTTTTTGTCCAAAACCCAACTGAGAATTATGAGATTTACCGCGGATCGTAGTGGTTCCTTAATTTTAAAGGCCTCCAGTTCGCTCAGGGCTAGGGTGAGCTCAATATTCTTTCATCGCCCTTAACCTTCGTTGACCGAATTATTTGCTATTTAGAAAATTTCAGATAGGAAGTGGGCCTGGATCTGTTGAAGTTGCCAAAACTGTTTTATACTAAGTTTATACTAACTATGAGATATTTCATCATACCACTTCTATGCCTGCTGGCCATTCAGCCAATGCTGGCCCAAACCACTCAGCCGACGGTCGATTTGCAGAAAGCGACCCTGTCGGAGCGCTTCCAGATTATGAAATCAAAATCCGAGACCTACAATGAATACAAAGTGATCAAGGAAAATGTACTCGATGGCGTCTTAAAGATTGTTATGGACTCCATCAGTGCGCGGAAGGCACAGTTGCATGAATCTGCCGCTACTATTTCAAGATTGGAAGATGAATTGAAAAATACCCAGGAGGCACTACGGCAAAAGGAAGCCTCATTCCAGGGCCTTGTCTATGCCAGCACCCACATTTCAGTTATGGGTATCAATTTTGTGAAGACCACTTTTCTTGCCATTGTCACGGTGATTACCATTGGGCTTGGTTTGCTGTTGGGTATACTGACCGGTAAACTGAAATTGTTGTATTCTTCCATACGGGAGAAAATAGAGCTTGTTAATGCCACACTATATGAGTTGGATGAATACAAACGAAAGTCGCTTGATAAGCAAACAAAATTGTCGCGCGAACTTCAAAACGAACGGAATAAACTCATGGAGTTGAGAAGAAGTTAATGGAGTATTTGTAAGTCGACTTCTACTCATCTCTTAGAACTACTACGGGATTAGTGAGAGCGGCCTTTACGGAATGGTAGCTTGTGATCAGGGCGGCTGTTACCAGTGTCCCGATTCCCACACCAGCAAATACCCAGAGCGAAATCGGTACACGATAGGCAAAATCCTGGAGCCATTGCTGCATCATCCAGTACGACAAAGGAGCACCTATCAGGAAGGCGAGGAGAATAAGCTTTGTGTATCCCTTCGAAACCAGCACTAAGATATCCCATACCGATGCCCCTGATACTTTGCGGATCCCAATTTCCTTGGTTCGCTGCTCCAGCATATAGATAATCATTCCCAACAGTCCCAGGCCGGCGATCAGGATAGCAAGGCTGGCCATGACAGTCAGGGCCTTTCCAAATTGCTGCTGTGTTCTGAAGGTTTGTTCGAATGTATCGTCAACGAAATCGTACTGAAAGGGATAATCACCCGCATGCTTCTTCCAGGCAGCACTCAACGCTTCAAACGTTTTTTCCCACGCTTCGCTGTTCTGGCCAGCTATACGAAGGGCGACGAACTTTCTTTCGCCGGTACCCGTGACAAATGTATTCTTGATGTGAAAGATGGCCATTGGTTCAATCGGTGTCGCCAATGACCAGTAATTAAAATCTTTAACTATGCCAATGACCTCAAATTTTGCCCCGCCGGGAATTTCTATTTTCTTCCCGAGTGTCGATTCATTTATGGTCCATCCTATTTTTTTCAGGGCCGTCTCATTCAGGATCACCCGCTGGACATCCGCTGGAGCATCAGCAGAAAAATTCCTTCCCAGTTTTAGTTTTATATCAAGTGTAGGAATGAAACGTTCGTCTGCATTTGTGTAATTGAGGGAAAAGGTTTTGTTGTCCATACCCTCTGCGGTGAACTTATCGCCACCCCACACGGTGGGAGGCAACGACAAGCATAAAGTGCTATTGACCACACCGGGAAGGTTCAACGTTGCATTGGCAAAGCTTTCTGCATCCTGGACATGCTGCACATTCTTTACTACCAAAAGATTTTCTTTGTTAAAGCCAAGGTCCTTTTCTGAAACAAAGTTGAGTTGCTCGAAGACGATGGATGTACAGATGATCAAAAAAATAGAAACGCTGAATTGAAACACTACCAGTCCGTTTCTGAATGTCCTTCCCTCATACCCGGTCTTTAACTTTCCTTTCATGGCCTCCACAGGGTGAAATGCGCTGAGAAACAGCGCTGGGTAACTGCCCGATAATAGTCCCATAAATAGAACTACTGCAAGTAAGGCAATGATCAACCCCGGATCGTTCAGTAAATCAATTTCCAGCGATTTGCCCGTGAAATAATTAAAACAGGGCAACAACAATTGAGTAACCGCCAGGGCCATGACAAGCGCAATAGAACAAAATGCAAGTGCTTCCAAAAAATAGTTGAAACTTAGTTCCATCCGGCCCAGTCCCATGATTTTACGGATACTCGTTTCTTTGATCCTTCGGGTGAATTGTGCGGTGGACAAATTCATAAAATTGATACAGGACAACAGGATAATGAAGATGGCCGACCCGATGAGAGAATAAATAACTTTGATATTGCCCGAGTCATTGAGCCGGTTATAAACTATTTCAGCGGGCAGGTGGATGCTGGTAAGCGGCTGTAGAAATAATTCCCATTTTTTTCCCGACTTGATGTATTCATCGTAGGTAGTGTTCATTACCCGTTGCAACGTTTCTTCAGCAAACTTGCGGGGAATTTTAGTCAGCTTGACCCTGGTATTTTCCACGTCGGTTCCGGGTGCCAGTAGAACAAAAGTCTCCAGCTGCGTCCATACCCAACTCCAGTATCGCTTCTTTACTTGCGGAAAACTGGTCATTGATAAGAGGGCGTTAAACCCGATATACGAATTCTCGGGAGTATCTTTTACAACACCCGTTACTTCAAATGTCCGTTCCCCCTCACCATTGGTCAGGCGAATGAGTTTTCCAACCGGGCCCTCGTTTTCAAAATACTTCTTTGCTGTTGATTCCGTTAGCACAATTGTATTGGCCTGCAACAGCGCGGTCTCAGCATATCCCCTTACAAATGGAAAGTTGAACAGCTTGAAGAAGTTAGAATCTGCAGCAAGAATTTTTTCCTCTTCGAACGAAACAATTTTCCCGGCTGGATTGGTATAAGCAATTGAAAAATTACCTGGCGTGTGAATACTGGTGATCATTTCAACCTCGGGCAATTCTTCCTTCAACGCGTAGGCTACCCCTGGCCCGGTAGAAGCGAACTGGTGGTTGTCGCTCTCGCCCCAGATGAATGTCTGGTTGACACGATAAATACGATCCGCGTTCTTGTGAAAGCTGTCATAGCTAAACTCGTGGCGTACGTAAAGGTAGATCAGCAGTGTGCTGGCAATGCTTACCGTTAGCCCCAAAAGGTTGATAATTGAAAAAAGTTTTTGTCGCTGCAGATTGCGGATAAAGAGGACCAGGTAATACTTCAACATAAGGCAAGGTTTTCATACTATTGACAAAGGATGTACCAAAATGGAGATACGGTTTTTTCAGCGAAATTCGGTCGCAAGAGATGATGGTATGTTCGAATACGGGGATAAGTGTTCGCTTTTGGATTGAGTACAAAGGTTGCTCACATACAAAATAGTTAACAAATTCGCTTGAATATGAAGAATGTAGGTGATCGACCCAATAATTTCCAGAATGATACTGCTTTGCTTTGCCAGCAAAGTTGCCAGAAAAAACGTATGGGTCGTCTATACTACTTGCCATCCTATTTCAAAGGATATGGTTGGCAGAACCGACCTCATTTATTGCCCGTGATGGTGGTGGATTTAGAAGATTTGTAAAAACTTCTCAATCCTCAACGCCACATTCTCACGAATATTCACATAAAAAAAATTCATGTCAGCCCGGTGCCAACGTCTGGTGCGAATGAGCCACCGCCCTTTGAAGTAAGGTTTATTTATCCATAATACACCCTGGTGATTTTGGGCATCAACAATATGCGGCGCATAGGTGAAATGAAGCGCTACGCCTCCGCGGTTCAATTCTTTAGGAGCAAAATCTTCGCTTGAATTCCACAACAAAGGATTGGTACTGAGCGATTTTCGAAAGTATCGTTCATAATCGTTGGGATAATAACCCCTGGCCCAGGTATTCCAGGATGCCCATACGCCTGTCTCATCAGGTTTTTGTGTGGGAGGGATGTGGGGAAATGCATCCGGCCGGATCGCGCGGCCTGCCAAATACGCAACGACCAGTTTTTTCTGTAATTCTTTTCCATCAAAATAATCTTTCAACAGTCGCTCGCAATGGTAGCTGCCCTGACTATGAGATGCTATGATGATGGGGCGACCTTTATTAAAATATTTCAAATAATATTCAAAGGCAGTTTTCACGTCTTGATAAGCAAGGTCGAGTGCTTTTGCGCCATCTTCTTTGGCGGGTGTGTAAAAAGCATAGAGATGTGCTTGTCTGTAATAGGGAGCATATATTCTGCACGATCCATTAAAAAATGCTGGCCTGATTTAAGATCGCCGTCGTTTGTGTTTGGTAG
>JANXYC010000162.1 GCA_025350305.1 Cyclobacteriaceae bacterium
CCAATCAAAGAATGCTTATCAGGCCGAGATTGATGCGGCCTGTGAACTCATTGACTTTCTGAGATTCAATGTCTATTTCATGGGTGAAATTTATCGTGATCAGCCGGAGTCAGGTCCGGGTGTATGGAACAGGATTGAATACCGGCCACTGGAAGGATTTACGTTCGCACTCACACCTTTTAACTTCACTGCCATTGGGGGCAACCTTCCAACCAGCATGGCCATGATGGGCAACACCGTGGTCTGGAAATGCGCCAACACGCAGATTTATTCAGCAAATGTATTCATGCAAATCCTTAGAGAAGCTGGCCTACCGGATGGTGTGATCAATCTTATTTATGTAAGCGGTCCTAATGCCGGAGAAGTCATTTTCAATCACCGCGATTTCGCAGGAATTCAATTTACCGGAAGCACCGGAGTGTTTCAGGGTATGTGGAAGACGATCGGGGAAAACATTCACAAGTACAAATCTTATCCACGCATCGTGGGTGAGACGGGTGGAAAGGACTTTATCATCGCACACAAGAGCGCGAATCCAAAAGAAGTATCCACAGCCATCGCCCGGGGAGCTTTTGAGTTCCAGGGACAAAAATGTTCGGCTGCATCACGCTGCTACATTCCGTCTAACCTGTGGGATGAGGTGAGGAAATATTTGCTGGACGACCTGAAGAGCTTTAAGATGGGCGGACCGGAAGACTTCAGCAACTTCATCAATGCAGTGATTGATGAGAAGAGCTTCACATCCATCACCAGCTACATCGAGCAGGCAAAGAAAAACCCGATGAATGAAATAATCGCCGGTGGAAAATACGATAAGTCGAAGGGTTATTTCATTGAACCAACGGTTATTCTCACCAAAGACCCCTCTTCCATTACCATGTGCGAAGAGATTTTTGGACCCGTGATCACCGTTTATGTTTATCACTCCGAAAATTTTGAGCAGACCCTTGAACTGGTGGATCAAACTTCACCGTACGCGCTGACAGGATCCATTTTGGCAAAGGATCGCTATGCCATCGAGATGGCGACTAAAAAATTAGTCAATGCTGCCGGAAACTTTTACATCAATGACAAGCCCACGGGTGCCGTTGTTGGTCAGCAACCCTTTGGCGGGGCGAGGGGTTCCGGTACGAATGATAAAGCAGGAGCAAAAGTGAATTTGTTGCGATGGGTGTCGCTGAGGACCATTAAAGAAACATTTGTGCCTCCTGTGGATTACCGGTATCCGTTTTTGGAAAAAGATTGACAATCCTGTTTTTAATTACGGCGATATTGTTTAAACTTAATTTCTAAACTCAACCAACCCAACCAACCATTTATGAAACAAACTGGAAACAAGTCATTTTTAGTAGCCTTGTTGATGACGGGCTTCATCATTACGGCGAGCGGTCAGGGGAATGTCATTAAGATCAACATTCTCAGTCCCGTTGTGAAGACATTTAATATTCAATATGAAAAGAAATTGAAGTCAGATGCCAGCTTTCAACTTGGATTTTTTTATACTGGCTACTCTACGGGGGCAACGGGTTTTAGCGGGTTTGGCATCACACCTGAATACAGATTTTATCTGTCGGATACAGAAGCCCCCAGGGGCGTGTACGTTGCTCCATTTATTCGCTACCAAAGTTTTACACTGACCGATGGTGCTAACAAAGGAACATTGTCTCTGTTTGGCGGCGGGTTGATTCTCGGTAAACAGTGGTTATTTAAAGAAAAATTTGCCCTTGATATTTTCATTGGTCCGAGCTATTCCTCCGGAAGCACGAAGGTAACTTCAGGTTCCAACACATTTGATACTGGTTCCTTCGGTGGTTTCAGCGTGCGGACAGGTATCTGTTTTGGTTACGCGTTTTAGGATCAAATAATTTCTCATGCATAAGAAAGCCCCTCGATAAATCGAGAGGCTTTTTGCGTTTTGTAGCACTCCCCTACACAGTTACAAGTTTGAAAGTCGGTCGGTCGAAGCGTACCACTCCACTTTACGCGAAAAATACATCAACGAACCGACGATCAGGAACAAGCCGATGCTTCCCAGCAAAAGCGAGAAATCCTGCTGAAGGATGATGATAAAAATGAATCCATAAAAAATCATCAGCAACGAGGTGAAGAGTATTACAATTCTCCGTTGTTTCAGAAATGATGCAGCGTAGTAACTGATCAATCCCACGGTACACAACGAAGCAATCCAGTAAGCCGCGTTGTAACCAACTTGCTCTGATAAACTTATCAGCAACGTATAATAAATAATCAGGGCCGCGCCAATCAGGATATATTGAAAAGGGTGAATCCTGATTTTGCGCATGATTTCCACCAGGAACAGCGCGACAAACGTGAGTATGATTATTAATTGGCCGTATTTGGAGGTGCGGATACTTTTTTGGTATTGATCTACAGGTATCAGCAGTCTTACGCCAAACTCCGAGCCAATAAGCCGTTCATCTGTATTGTTCCATTGTTGTGAAAAGGGACGATTGTAGTGCAAAATCTTCCAGTTGGCAGAAAATCCTTTTTCGGAAATATCACGATTCTCCGGCAAGAATGCTCCATCAAAACTGGGGCTGGCCCACGGACCCGCTAACTTTACCGTGGTGGTTTTGCCTGTTGGAATAAAACTTAGTCGTTGACTTCCCTTCAGGTGAAGAGTAATGGAAGTACTTCCATTAAAATCATCGGCGGACTGCCATCCAAGTTTGGCAATAATTCCGTTCGTAGAAAAGTCACCATTTTCTTTGCTCGCGTTTGGGGAATAGTCATCGGCATCTCTCAAAATCTTTCTAACTGACACACCCAGGTTGCCGGAGGGCTCGGTTGTTTTCGGTTTGTCGCCTACCGTAAAGACGGGATTATCGCTTATACCCCGAAGATCAATGATGGAGAAGATCATATAGGCATCTTTCCACAACACCATTTCTTCAGCGATTTGCAATGACGCAAAATCCGGAAGAATGAAACTGGCGTTGATTTCTAAAGCAGAGGTATATACCGCCGCGTCAAAAATACCACGGTGAAGTACCTTCGGATCCACCGCTCCGTCTATATCCAGGGTCTCCGGGAGAAAGAAATACTTTTCCGTGTACTCCAGTATTTCCGTTCCTTCTTTTCCATGATCGATTCGTTTGCGCACTTTATAGGGTATGACCAGGATAGGGCCCGACAGTGTTTGGTTGCCCGACCACTTTTCAGATACTTCCTGCATGGCCGCCTCAGCCCGTCCTTGGCGTTCGCTCATCAGGTCCTGGATCCAGGAAGAGGGAATGAGTAAGATGAGGACGAGGAATCCAATGGATACCAGTTTGACGGTGATGGATTCTTCGATCCACCGGTTCAGTCGTTCGAAGATATTGAGCGGGGATTGGTTTGTAGTTTCCATAATCTGTCTTGTTTAATCTTTTGTGGGGCCCGGGCCAAGTCCTTGAAAGCGAGCGTAAGCGACCGTTCTGCTGTCATGGAGGTCGCCAAATTTCTTAGATAATCTATCCAAATCAGGATTTTGACTGGTAATTTTTGTTTGATTATTTTTTTGACTCGAAAAATTAATAAACCCATTTAGCCCTCCATTATCGTCCACCACCTTTTGCAGTAATTTATTTGTTACATCTATTTTATCCCAAAATGCTTTTTTGCAGGCGCTAAGATTTTCCAGCTCCCGCTTAGAAAGGTCTCTAATTTCAAGCATGGTTCCCATAAGTTGACCATCATTTCTGATTAAGGAAGACAATCTTAAAGCCGATGCTATATCAAGTTCCATAAGGGCTTCGTTAGCTTTATTTTCTAAGTCATCGGTCTTATCCAGGAAATCCAAGAGATCGTTATTTAGAGATATGGCCTCCTTTGCCAACGCCAACTTCTCACCAAGGCGGCGCGTATCCTGCATCGAAGCGGTAATTCGACTATAAATTTTATTGAATTGATCAAGGGTGCGAGCGGCATCAGGATTCGACACAAGAACAGGAATAGAAAAATCTGAAATTGCTTTATCAAATTTTTTGTAGGAAGCTATGAAATCTGTAAGTGCCTTAACGTCTTTATTATATAGGCGATAGAAGAATAAAAAGGCCCCAGCTATCGTTATCAGAGCAACGGCAAACAACACCACATATTTTCTTATAATTTCCATATTCATACGATTTAAATTTTGCATTAAAGCATTCTGATCTCGATATGCAAAAATTACCTCTTCTGTTGTTTTATTAAATACTCCAGCGCGTCAAGGTGTCTTTTGAATACGTTGCGGCCTTGTAGCGTAATCTTGTACCGTGTGTTCGGCTTTCGCTCAATAAATGACTTTGACACCGAGATATACTTTTCTTTTTCCAGGGCCTTCATGTGGGAAGCCATACTCCCATCCGTAACGCTGACGATTTCCTTCAAGGAATTGAAATCGTACGATTCGTTGGCGATCAGCACAGACATGATCTGGAGACGCACGCGATGTTCCAATACTCGGTCAAGATGTTCGAATGGATTCTTCACCGATCGTACTTGTTGTACATGATGGCTCCATACACGATGTGCAAAACACCAAATCCTACTGCCCAAAAGACAAGCCCATAGCCGGGGAACATCGCAGAAATCAAACCTAAAATAATTTCGAGGAACCCGAGGTATCGCACTTCGTCATATGTATTGGCACTCCCCTGAATTAATGCAAGGCCGTAAAAGACCAGGCTGGCTGGAGCGGCAATTCCAAAATGTCCGGTGAACAGAATAACTAAAATGAAAAGCCCTCCTGTGCATAACGGAATAGCGAGATTGACAAACAACTGACGGCTGGTCGCGTTCCACAATTTCGTTCCGGATTTCTTCGCCTTGCGATGGCTCAGCCATAAACCGGTACTGATGGATATGATCAATACCAGCGAAGCAATGAGCACAAGCTTCAACAGCGTTGTCTCCTCCCCCACCGGGTCCTGCCAATAGCGAAGCGGTGAGTTTGGATACTGCATCACGAAATAGGCAGCCCCCGCCCCCGCCAGGGCGTACAGCCCCGACAGGATGCCGGACATTCCGCTGAGCGAAATAAATTTGCCCGACCGCTCCATCATCGAACGAATGGAAGCCAGGTCTTTTTCGTATTCTTGAATTTCTTTCATTTAAAAGTACTTTGAATTACAAAGTAAATGAACGGTGCTCGCATTTAAAAGGTTTTACTAAAAATAAATATCGATTTATGCGTGCCGGACAGGCCGTCCCTGCGAAGCGAGGACAGGGCGCGTTCCGGTGCTCCAAACAAGCCCCACGATCGCATTTTATAGTGACGTGGGTACTTTGATTTCCACTAAGTACTGCAGGTAGCCGGGGCGGAACCGGTAAGTCATTTCATAGGTACCCCAATCGCCGCAGCCATTGGATGCAGAGTGTCGGCCAGGTACGAAGCACCGGATCCTTCGGCGCCATACCATAACCGTGACCTCCATGATCGTAAATATGGAGGGAAGCCGGCACGCCCTCCCTTCTTAACGCCTCGTAAAACAGTAACCCGTTTTCAGGAGGTACTACGGTATCATCATTGGAGTAGACCAAAAATGTCGGAGGCGTCTGGGCCGTCACGCGATTGTTGGTGGACAACGAATCTAACAATCTGAATTCCGGGTTCTTCCCCAACAGCATTTCAGCACTCCCGCGGTGAGCAAATTTTGTGGAAAGGGAAATAACAGGGTAAATCAAAACCATAAAGGCGGGTCGTGTACTAAATTTTTCTAACGCTCCTGATTTCAGGTCCGATGGCTTTATCATCGTGCCCAATGTAGATGCCAAATGACCGCCGGCGGAAAATCCAATGACGCCTATTCTTTCCGGATCGAGTCTCCAATCCTTCGCCCTGGACTTGATCAATCTCATGGCTTTCGTCACATCATTGTACTGAGCAGGATACCGGTGACCGCGTTGATCGCCCGTGTTGAGGCGGTAATGAAGCACAAATGCATCAAAACCATATTGATTAAAAAATGCCGCAACATCATTACCTTCATGCTGATCGGCAAGATGAGCATACCCTCCACCGGGACAAATCAAGACAGCCGAACGATTCGCGGAATCCGGGAACGCTTTAAAATAATAAATAAATGGCGGCTCCTTATCAATGCCTTCCTTCGTCACTTTCTCGGTTGACGGATAGAGATAGATTTTTTCCTGCGCGCCTGCTTTCGCAAAAGCCAGCATTAAAAGTATGAGAATAAGTCTTTGCATGCATTCAGGGTTATTTGTGCAGTTCTATTCAATTTTTATTGCATTCTCCCCCGACCTAAGCTCTACAACTTTTTGTCCCCATTCAAGCCTGCCGGTGATGCCCGGGGGAAGTGTAACAGTACCACTTAGTTGTTTTCCTTTTTTCTCCAGCGATACTTCTAACGGGCCAGCCCAATGGGGAATACTCCCGCGCACCTTGTCCAATTTCTGCATCAAGGGACGGACCACCACTTTTTTAAAACCGGGTACTTGTGGCTGGATGCCCGCAAACGTAGCCAGCATTTCGAAATCCGGACTGGCGCTCCACGCATGGCATTCACTTCTGGCTACACCTTCCGGGAATGTCGTCAACCCCAATTTTAGCAGGTCTTTCCATTTTGAAAGTAAGTCATAATACAAGTCTCCGGCACCTGCCTGGTTCATGGCACGTGCCAGGTAAAAATCAAAGTACAGGGTTGTTTGCGTAATTCCCTTATTCGATACAATACGCTTCAATAAAGTAGTCTGTTCTTCTTTGGGCATCATACCACACAACACCGCCAGAATATTACTGTGACTGCTGAATGATTTTTTGTCGGGCGTGTCGGCAAAAAGTTCGCTGTTGGCATCCCAGCATTGTCGCTTGACACTTTCCTTCAACTTCTGACTGAGCAGGAAATATTCATGTGCCTGATCATGCTCATCGAAATAGGCAAAAATTTCAGCGGCACGGCTCAGCGTGTATGAATAAAAGAGTGAATTGGTTGTGAGTCTTTTAAAATGGCTGCGCTCCATCACCTTCTTTGTATTAAAGCTGTGATCAATAAAATCCCAATACGGTTGCTGCATCATCATATTATCCGGCGTGATATACCGTTTAAAATGATCCATCACTTTCCGTATACCGGGTAAAAATGACTTTACAAATTCCGGATCGTTGCGATACATCAGGTAATCATTCACCATCAGCACCCACACGAGGGAATAGTTAGGAATGAATTGCGGCAGAGAAGAGGGATAGCGGCTGCAGGTAAGTCCGTCGTATTGGAGCGACCACTCAAACTGCGACAGTGCGTTGCGTGCCAGGCGGTCGTCCCCAGAAACATAATAGGAGACCAATGCCTGTATGCGCGTGTCTCCAATATATTGAAGGCGCTCCCAGTAGGGACAATCCATATACGTTTCGTAGGCACAAAGTCGTGCCGTGTGCCAGCCGACATCAAAGACTTTTGCCAGGGACGGATCACTTGATGAAAATGATCCATTCTTATGAAATGGATATGCCGTAAACCAGCTTCCAATCTTTTCAATGGTTAATGGTTCATTGCCGGTGGTAATGTCAATTTGTACAAAACGGAACGCCCGGTACGACAGCGTAGTGAAAGTTCGATTCGCTCCACCATCCGGGTGGAAGAGGTCGTACACTCCGTGAATCGTCTTTCCATTAATTGAATCACGATGGCCGATGTTTTTAATATCATCAAACATGGCTTCCGCATAGGTAAGTTTGATGGTACTGGCGCTCCCGTTTGAAACGATCATTTCAGGAAATGCGGTTGTAAGTTTCCCTTGATCCAACAGAAGCGAAACCTTTTGATCAGGTGGAATGATAAATACAGAATCGAGATGCTTGATCGGTAATTTTAATCCGATGGACCGGCGGATGGAAGCAAATGATTGATAGCTCCGCTCCATCAATGGAATATTTCGTGGCATCAATTCCCATTGCGGATCGCCATACTCGGCAGAAAGAAAGGGAGCGCCCCTTTGAAGCTGGGCCGCTGTACCCCATTTAGAATCATCATACTCAAATTTTTCCCAATCCCAGGTAGTGCCGGCCATCACCCGGTCCATCGGCCCTGCGGCATAGTATTGAAAAAAAAGATCCGGGTCGCCTGGTTTGAATAAGAGCGGTGTAACGTGCTCATCTTCCGTGCATTTCCAACTCTTGTCGGTGTTGATGAGTGACGCCAGTTCATTATCACCCTGCACGATCAGGGCGAGCCGCTTGCCCATCTGGTAGAGCGGCGCATCGTCACCTTGGTTCCAAACCTGGACCGCCACCACATTTTGGCCGGCGTGCAAAAATTCTGCGATGTCGAGCGACTCAAATCTCCAATGGCGCAAGTCGCTGAGCTGTGGGCCATCGTTTACATAATGTCCATTTATAAAGAGGCGATACCGGCTGTCGGCCGACAGGTGGATAATAAATTGGAGAGGCTTGTCCTGAAGGTTAAATGTTTTTCGAAAGTAAAACACCCCTTTAGTCGAACCCCCTTCGGGCGAAATCCAGGAGGCATTCCAGGGTTGGGCCGTCCACCGTTGGGAGGGTGTAACGAGGGTTTGGCCTTCCAAATTTGCTGACAAAAACAGCAGAAAGAGGAGGACGAAAAGAAGCTTAAGCATAAAGAAAGTTAGCGAAAAGCCCTTATCCAGGAAATCTGAGATGGACTTTGGAGTTTTTAGCTACAATCCTGTAATATTGCAGTCCGAAATTCTTCCTTAGCTCAGCTGGTTAGAGCATCTGACTGTTAATC
>JANXYC010000168.1 GCA_025350305.1 Cyclobacteriaceae bacterium
GTCCAGTACCCGCTGGTATACCTTTTCGTAGAGCGGACGGATATTTGCAATGTCGAATTCCTTCGCGCGCTTGAGTGCATTTTCCTTGAAAGTCGGGAGGTTGTTTTTGTCAAGTACAAATAATGCTTTCCGGGTCATGTCATCAACATCACCTACGTTGCTGAGGAACCCGGTTACGCCCTGCACATTCAATTCCGGCAAGCCGCCGGCGTTGGAGGAAATGAGTGGTACTTCGCAGGCCATTGCTTCCAGTGCTGCCAGGCCAAAACTTTCTTTCTCAGAAGGCATTAAAAACAAATCGGCTACCGATAAGACTTCTTCAACCGACTCAAGCTTGCCCAGAAACCGGACATCACTTTCGATATTCAATTCACGACTCTGGGCTTCCGCTTTGGTACGCTCGGGCCCGTCGCCGATCATCAGTAACTTGGCGGGTATTTCTGCATGAATGTTGGCAAAGATATTTATGACATCGCCGATTCGCTTCACCTTTCGGAAGTTCGATGTATGGACGATCAAGGCCTCACCTTTTGGACAAATTGCTTTTTTGAAATGGTCCTTTTTCTGTTTCTTGAATTTATCGAGATCGATAAAATTCGGGATGACATCAATTTCCTTGGTGATCTTAAAATATTCATAGGTTTGCTTTCGGAGATCTTCCGAAACGGCCGTTACCCCGTCGGATTGATTAATGCTAAACGTAACAACAGGCTCATAGGAAGCATCCTTGCCGACAAGCGTAATATCGGTACCGTGCAACGTTGTTACCACCGGAATAAAAATTCCCTGTGATTTTAAAATCTGTTTGGCCATATAGGCTGCCGAAGCATGTGGAATGGCATAGTGCACATGTAACAAATCCAAATGTTCATTTTTGACAACACTCACCATCTTGCTGGCAAGCGCCAGTTCGTACGGAGGGTATTCAAATAACGGATAGGAATGGAACTCTACTTCGTGATAGAAAAGGTTTTCATTCAGAAAATCGAGCCGGCTGGGCTGGGAGTAGGTGATAAAGTGAACTTTATGACCTTCTTTCGCAAGGGCCTTACCAAGTTCGGTGGCCACTACGCCGCTACCTCCGAAGGTGGGGTAACAGACAATGCCTATTTTTATTTGTTCCACAGGTTAGGGTTTGGGTGTTTAAACCAACTTTGAGGTACTTTGGTTTCAGTTTTTATTCGCACAATAGTTAAACATAGCCTGGTAAATCACTTCCTGGATGCGCGAACGGATATTGGCACTGAGCAATTTGTTGTTGCGATCGGGATAAACCCGGTTGGATAAGAAAATATAGACCAGGTTAAATTCAGGATCAATCCACATGCAGGTACCGGTAAAGCCTGTATGCCCGAACGTGCGTGGTGAAGCCATGAAGGACACCGGGCTCGTCCAATCACTTTGCAAGGGCTTGTCCCACCCCAGCCCTCTGCGGCTCTTTTCAAATTGTTTTGCCGTGAAAAGTCTGATCGTTCCTGGTTTGAAATACGTGTGACCCCCATAATGTCCCTCCTGCAAAAGCATTTGCCCAAGTTTGGCCAAGTCATTGGCCGTGCTAAACAGACCTGCATGACCAGCTACGCCTCCCATCATAGCTGCCCGCTCATCGTGAACGGTGCCCACGACAGTGGACCTGCGGTAAAGCTTATCTTCTTCCGTTGGCGCGATACGATCTTTTGGAAACCTGTCCAAGGGATTGAATCCTGTGGTGTAAGCGCCAAGGGGTTCGTAGAAATTCTGATGAAGGAAATCATCAAGTGGCAGATTCAGTATCTGTTCTGTCATTCGCTGGAAAATTATAAAACCAAGGTCACTGTAGCGGTAATCATAGGGCGTACGCGTGGGCTTATCCTGCATTTTGGATTTGCTGATCCAACCCCACACGGAGTCCCTGATAGCGCTGGAAGCAAACAGGTCGGGGGCAACCTGGAGAGGGTAATCTGCATTTCTTACCGAGCTATAATACTGCTGAAGATAGGCGCTGTCCTTCATCGTCTGCGGCCAAAGTAGCATGTACGGTATCAGCCCGGACTGATGCGTCAACATGTCAATAATGGTGATGTCCTTCTTATTCGTATTCTTTAATTCAGGTAAATAAACAGAGGCCTTCTTGTTGATGTCTATCAGACCTTTTTCGTACATGACCATCACGCTTTGAAGGGTGGCGGAAACTTTAGTAAGAGATGCGAGATCGTAGATGGTTTCATCGGTTACTGGAAACTTGTTCTCGTATGTAAGCCATCCGGCGGATTGCTCATAAACTACTTTTCCATCTTTAGCAACCAGGACATGGCAGCCCGGAGTGGCGCCTATGTCGATGGCTTCTTTCATGATGACTTTTATTTTTTCAAGCGTCCGACTGTCCAGATCGGCGGCTTCTGGCACGGTGTAGGAGAAACGGTCGGTTGAGGTAGTTTCAATTGAATGATCACGTTTGAAATAGTCAAGACCGACAGGAAAAACGCCGCTCGAAGGTAGCGCGCCAAAAATGGTTTGCGGCACCACATTACTCATGTAATCCTGATCTGTGTAAGCGGCTATCAGGGAACCACTGTCCTTGTAGGCATCTAGTGTCAGCGGATTGCCGAAATGAACAACAATTACGGTATGCATCGTCAACAGGCGTTGAATCCAGGAAGCCAATTGCTTTTCGAGTGCAGTAGCATAAGGAAAAATTCCAACAATGACGGTGGTACTTGGCTTTATATAAAGATCAACCGTATCTTTTGGCTCCATTATAGATAACGTCTTGAAGGCAGCGTATTTTTTGAGGGAATGGGTGAAATCATTTTCTGCACCTTTTCCAATAGAGAGGGAGACGAACGAATGATGTTCCAGCGCTCGTATTGGCAACGAATTATTTTCATTCTTTAAAACTGTTACAGACGCTTCGGCAAGCTGGTGCTTTACCAAATAGGATATTGGAGGGTGAAGTTTTTTAAAGAGATTATCTGTGTCAATTTTTCGCGAATGCTGTAGACCTGCGTCGAATTTGGCGCCCAGAATTTTTTTTACAGAGGTAGTTAACTGCTGTTCCAGTAATTTGTTTTTCTTTATTCGTTTGGCAATCTTTTTAATTGCTGAATTGATGTTGACCGGGGCCATTAAAACATCATTGCCTGTTTCGAACGCCAGCAGTTCCGCTTCTCCCGCACGAACCTTTCCTGCTGTCTTTTGAAATGTTTTCACATCCGTGAAAACAAGCCCTGTGAAGTTTAGCTTTTTCTTAAGTATATCCGATATGAATATTTGTGAAATGGCCGCAGGGACAATCTCCTTTTCGTTTTGAATGGGAAAATGCAAGTAACTGGTGTGGATGCCCTTGACACCATTCTCAATCAATTGACGGAACGCAGACAACCCAGCTGTGTCAATTTGTGTCAGGTTAAGAATGAGGGTTGAATCTTTAACCGAAGGTTCAGTTGGCAGTTTTCGTGGCAAATGTTTGGCAACACATAGAATGCCCTCTGCCTGCATCGCCTTCGTAAAGGCTACGGTGCGCTGACCAACTTTCAAATCATCATCGCCGAAGTAACGGAGATAATCCCCGGCAAAAATTTCATGGTCGCCATTAGGAGCGAAATTGATGTGAAACCCGAGCAGCTTCATTTGTTGCGCAATTTCCTTCGCCCAGCTCACAGTAAGGCTGTCTTCTTTCCAGGCTGAGGTTACCATGGGCTTCTGAAATCCCATAGTGCTGTCCAGTGTTTGAGCCAAGCCCCATTCAGCAGAAACTCCCGCCAGCAAGGGCACTTTTGAAGCTTTTTGAAGGCGGTTCAAGAGCCGCGCGTGACTTAATGGGCCTCCAGCTGTTATGTAAATTCCTCCGATTCCATTATTCTTTACCGCGGCGATCAGGCGTTCAATTCCAGACTCATCGTCGTAACTGGAAACCGGCACCATGAATAATTGACCAATTTTCGCCGTACGGTCCAGGGTACTAAAGACGCTGTCTACCCAGCGGGTGCGGGCGTCCTGGGCACGGGAGGTAATAAATAGCAAGGAAAGCAGGAGAAACAACAAAACTTTTTTCAGCATCCGGTAGTTAACTTTGTATTTGAAAATGAATAGAGCAATTTTACTTTTAACCGACCGTGGGAAACGCACGTTCAAATTTCGACCATTAAAACACAAAGATCACAAAGGTGCCTGAAGTTTAATATATAATATTATTTAGAACTGCCAAAACGCAAGATCAATCCTGCTCAACCGCTAAGAATTAAAATTGAAAACAGATGAAATTCGTATCGCTTTTCACCAAGGCTCCCAACTATAAACGGTTCTCGTATGCGCCCCGGTTTTATGATAAAAAGGCGGAAGAACGAAAAGAACGCGAAGAAAG
Organism: Cyclobacteriaceae bacterium; assembly: GCA_025350305.1. Taxonomy (GTDB): domain Bacteria; phylum Bacteroidota; class Bacteroidia; order Cytophagales; family Cyclobacteriaceae; genus ELB16-189. The sequence continues at coordinate 4,343 of JANXYC010000168.1, forward strand.
GATCCGTCAGGAAATTGCATTGGAGCGTGGGCAGCAAGGCACCGAGACGAGCGACTACCGTTCACGGATGTCGGGCGCTTTCCAATCTGCGCGAAAACGTTCGCAGGCTTCTCCCTCCACCCTTCAATCCTCGCTCATCCGCCTAGGCGTGTTGTTGTTTTTGACACTTTTCATTATGGCCTTCATGACCTGGGGCAAGGTGGCCCTTTACAGTTTCTTGTTGTTTGTTCCGGTTTATATTTATTTGAAGTTCAGAAAATAGCAGCCAGATTACACACCTTAGCGATTATTTCTATAAATGCCAGATATCATCCGCCTACTTCCTGACTCCATCGCTAACCAGATTGCGGCAGGTGAGGTGGTGCAACGGCCGGCTTCCGTTGTCAAGGAGTTGATGGAAAACTCCATCGATGCAGGGGCCACCTCGATCCGGGTGATCATCAAGGATGCTGGAAGAACACTGATCCAGATTATCGATGATGGCTTCGGGATGAGCCAAACTGATGCGCGCATGAGCCTTGAACGACATGCAACTTCCAAGATCCGGTCGGCCGATGACTTATTCACTTTACGCACGATGGGTTTTCGCGGTGAAGCGCTTGCCTCCATTGCGGCTGTTTCTCAGTTTGAATTGAAGACAAGACAGGTTCACAACGAACTAGGCACCGGGCTGGTGGTCGAAGGCTCGGATGTAA
>JANXYC010000176.1 GCA_025350305.1 Cyclobacteriaceae bacterium
TATGATGGCGGGCATGGTAAATCGTTTGACAAAGGACTTGCCACTCTTCCCATCGCTGTAGATCATGTTGTAGACCATCCTTTCATCACCCTTTTTCCACACAGCCACGTGCAAAATATCTTTACCCATGAAAACTTTCTCCGAAATTCTCCGGACAACGGCCTTTCCGTCTTTTCGGATGGCGATGATGTCATCCAGTTCCGAACAGTCACAAATGAACTCATCGCGCTTTAATCCCCAGCCAATGAAGCCGTCCTCCTTATTAACATAAAGCTTTTGGTTGTTTGCAATTACCTCCGTTGCGGTCACGGACTGGAAGCTTTTTATTTCCGTCTTTCGCTCACGCCCCTTGCCATATTTGTCCAACAGATTCTGGTAGTAGGCAATTGCATAATCGGTGAGATGCCTGAGGTGATGAATGGTCTCTTTTAACTCCTTCTCCAAATCCTTGAGCAGTTCATCCGCCTTAAATGAGTCATATTTCGAAATACGCTTGATTCGTATTTCCAGGAGGCGCAGAATGTCATCGCGTGTGATCTCCCTGTAAAATTGTTTCTTGTAAGGTTTGAGTCCCTTATCCGTCGTGCTGATAACCTCTTCGAAGGTCTCGCATTCCTCGATGAGACGATAAATTCTGTTTTCAATGAAAATCTTTTCGAGCGAAGAAAAGAGGATCTTTTCCATCAACTCTCCCTTCCTGATCTCCAATTCCAGCTTAAGAAGTTTAACCGTGTGCTGGGTATTGTACTTGAGAATGTCATTCACCTTCATGAACTGCGGCTTGTCGGCAACGATCACACAGGCATTCGGAGAAATAGAAACCTCGCAGTCGGTGAATGCATAGAGCGCATCAATTGCTATTTCAGGCGACAATCCCGGCTGAAGATGGACCATGATCGCCACATCTTTGGCTGTATTGTCCACCACTTGCTTCACTTTGATCTTGCCCTTTTCACTCGCCTTTACAATAGATTCGATCAAAGAAGTGGTGGTAGTACCAAAAGGTATTTCCTTGATAATCAATGATTTTTTGTCAATTATGTCAATTTTAGCTCGAACCTTAATTTTGCCTCCACGGTACCCCTGGTCGTATTCTGAAAAGTCGGCAATGCCACCGGTGAGGAAGTCGGGATAGATCTTGGAATTTTTGCCTTTCAGGATGTCAATAGATGCTTTGATCAGTTCACAGAAATTGTGCGGCAGTATTTTGGTAGAAAGTCCGACGGCAATACCTTCTACGCCCTGGGCGAGCAGCAAAGGGAATTTTACTGGCAATGTTACAGGCTCCTTCTTACGGCCATCGTATGATAATTGCCATTCGGTGGTTTGGGAATTGTACACCACATCCAATGCGAATTTCGAGGGCCTGGTTTCAATGTAACGTGGGGCGGCAGCACCATCGCCTGTTCGGACATCGCCCCAGTTACCTTGCGTATCCAGCAATAGATCCTTTTGACCAATATTGACAATTGCCTCACCAATCGCCGCATCGCCGTGCGGGTGATACTGCATGGTATTGCCAATCACATTGGCCACCTTGTTGAAGCGGCCATCATCCATTTCTTTTATTGAATGCGCAATTCTGCGCTGCACAGGTTTCAATCCATCTTCAATGCGCGGCACGGCCCGCTCCAGGATTACATACGAGGCGTACTCGAGGAACCAGTTTTCATACAGGCCATCTATGGAGATAAGTTCATGGACGACATCTCCTTCTTCATTTGTCGCTTTGCTTTTGGTAGTTTTCTTTTTGCTCATAAATCAACTCGCTATCCGACTAAGTCTGTTAACAAAATGTAGTACCCAATTGCAAATAGAACGGAGACAAGGTTGCCGATTAGAAAAAAATCGTTGGAAACTTTATCTTCGGTATCCCTAATCCTTGTCGCTATTTTCAACGCACCCAATAAAGTTAGAGCTTGAGTCATCTTAAAGTGAAGGGTCACTACAATAAACGTTCTTTCCAGAAGTCCCTTGAGGATGCTGGTGCGGCTTATTTTATCCTTGTTCGTTTTTCCAATGAATTTACTGATCAGAAATAAGAGAATGTGGATAATCAATTCACCCGCCACTAAAAGTCCCACAAACTGAAGGGCAGTTGTCATGCCGGATCAATGATTAGTACCATCAATTTCTTCAGGCTGGTAATCTCATCGATCATCAGAGATCGTTTCCTCCTCCACATAACCGTAGGATCTTTTTTAAGCTTTTTCGCCACTTTTTTATAATCTGAAAGTTCTTCCCAAAAGACTGAAACTACTTTTTGCTGTGCCGTGGTCCAGCGGTCAACGATTCCCTGATAGATGATCATCCCCAGCATAAGTTTCGTTGATACCGCTTCGTCTTTCAGGCTAATTTTGAAGCGATTGCGTGATGATTTCAATGCAACCAATTCTTCCCTTGCGTGAGTCAATCCTGGTCCCAGCATTTCATAGGCATTCTTTCGATTCAGCTTGGTTTCAATCTTCCCCTCATGGATCACATAGCGCAGTTTAAAAGGATTTTCCTGTCGCATAAGGTATTGCTCGAGATCAAACACAATTTGTAGGGCGCTATGGGTATTTTTTACAACTCCCTGGAATTCATCGCCAAGCGTTATAGTAAGCGGTGAGGCAATGTGACTCTTATCCCGTTTGTTTACCCACGCCACTGCTATTTTAAAATCATTCATTAAGGCTTTGCCTTTTCGCTTTGAGCTGCCAACAATGTCCGCCATCAGAATCACCATATATTATTGCAGAAAAAATGCAATTTAACAGATATTGCATAAAAAATGCACTTGATTCATACCTCCTCTCCCTCCCCGACAATCGCTTCTTCTTTCACAGCGTCTATCTCAATCCTCAGATTCTCGATAATAAAATCCTGTCGGTCGGGCGTGTTTTTGCCCATATAAAACTCCAGGGTCTTTATCAAGTGCTTTTCCTTGTCGATGCGAACTGGCTGCAAACGGATATTCTCGCCGATGAATGTTCCAAATTCATCCGGTGATATTTCTCCCAGCCCTTTGAAGCGGGTGATCTCCGGCTTGTTGCCCAGTTTCTTCACAGCAGCCTGCTTCTCCTCCTCGCTGTAGCAATAAATTGTCTCCTTCTTATTTCGCACCCTGAATAAAGGTGTTTCCAAAATGTAAACATGACCGGCCTTGACAAGATCCGGAAAGAACTGAAGGAAGAAGGTCATCAACAGCAGCCGGATATGCATGCCATCCACGTCTGCATCGGTGGCCACAATTACTTTGTTGTAACGAAGGCCATCCATTCCGTCTTCGATATTCAGTGCGTGCTGAAGAAGGTTAAATTCCTCATTTTCATACACGACTTTCTTAGTAAGTCCAAAGCAGTTGAGCGGTTTACCTCTCAAGCTGAAGACCGCCTGGGTTTCCACCTCGCGGGATTTAGTGATTGATCCGCTGGCGGAATCACCCTCTGTTATAAAGATGACCGATTCGGAACCCTTCTCTCCTTTCTCATCATCAAAATGAAAGCGGCAGTCGCGCAGTTTTTTGTTATGCAGATTGGCCTTTTTTGCGCGCTCGTTTGCCAGTTTCTTAATGCCCGCTATTTCCTTCCTTTCACGCTCCGATTGCAAGATGCGTTTTTGCATTGCATCAGCTGTTTTCGGATTTTTATTGAGGTAAATTTCAAGCTCTTTCGCCACGAAATCACCTACAAAGTTGCGTACCGATACCCCATCGGGCGCCATGTTTATCGATCCTAACTTGGTCTTTGTCTGAGACTCGAACACGGGCTCTTGTACGCGCACTGCGATCGCAGCAACGATACTGGCGCGGATGTCGGCTGCGTCATAGTCCTTCTTAAAGAAATCACGCGCCCCCCGCACGATGCCTTCACGAAAGGCCGCCAGGTGGGTGCCTCCCTGAGTCGTATTCTGGCCGTTGACGAAAGAATAATACTCCTCGCCATATTGCGTGCCATGGGTAAGGGCTACTTCGATGTCATCGCCTTTAAAATGTATGATGGGATAACATTGTTCCTCCGGATCCGACTTTTGCTTCAGCAGATCAAGTAATCCTTCTTTTGAATAAAATTTCCGTCCGTTATAGCTGATGATCAGCCCTGCGTTGAGAAACGCGTAGTTCCACATCAAATCATCCAGGTATTCCGGGATAAAATGATAGTTTTTAAACATGGAACCGTCTGGTTCAAATTCCACGAGCGTTCCATTTCTGTCGCTACTCTTACTCACTTTCGGATCACTTGCGAGGATTCCCTTCTTGAATTCTGCGAGTTTTGTCTGACCCTCCCGGAATGCCTGTACTTTGAAGTGGCTGGACAATGCATTCACGGCCTTAGTACCAACCCCATTCAATCCGACCGACTTCTGGAAGGCACCGGAGTCATATTTTGCGCCGGTATTCATCTTTGAAACCACTTCCACCACTTTGCCAAGAGGAATACCACGGCCATAATCCCGTACGACCACTTTCTGGTCGGTGATCTTCACATCGATAGTTTTTCCATAACCCATCATGTGTTCGTCGATACAATTATCCATCACCTCTTTCACCAGCACATAAATTCCATCATCCTTGGCGGATCCATCGCCCAACTTGCCGATATACATGCCGGGTCGCAACCGGATATGCTCGCGCCAGTCGAGTGATTTTATGCTCGCCTCGTTATACTCAAAAATGTCCTTCGCCATTCAACAGTTGTTAATAAGAAATACAAGATTATATGCTTAGTGCGCAGCGATCAAAAAATGCAAGCAACTCCTGACAGGTTTAAAAAATTTGCTGCGTCACTAACTCCTAAGAACGAAAATTCTGAATTGATTTCAATGCATATCGCAAAACTTCGAACTACAAATTTTCACGAAATACGCACTTGTAAGTACTTGATTTTCAAGATACAATAGGCAACGATTCAAATGGTCTGTTTATTCATAAATCTTTGCTTCAGAAAGTAAACCGGCCACAAAAATGACCAAACTATCATTATCCCGATGCTCCCATAAATGATCGATCCTATGCTCTCATAGTCAAATCGTTCCTGACTGTTGTACAGGTTTAAGAACTGTAAAGCAACGACCAGAAAAAGATTGAAGAGGGTAACAAGACCAAAGAACCAGGCCCGGAAGTATTCATTTTTGCCTGAATAAAGTCGGGAAATAATGAATATCAAGGTATTGAAAGCTGCCAGTAAGGCTAATGTGGAATAGAACAGGCCATCGCGGGAAATCGATTGTGAAACTTCGCCCTCCCGAATCAGGATGGATTCAGGTAAGGAAGCATAGACATACATAAAAATTGCAAGTGTGGCCAGCAACGACAGAAACCAAACGCCTTTAAAGATTTTTACTACCATACATCAAAACTGCGTCGCAAGTTAGCAGTTTGTTCGTCGATTATCTGGTTTTTGGTTTGGTGAACAGTAAATATTCAGGCTCAAAAGACAAATAAAAAAACAAACCACCGCGGTCGAATCTTCCATCGATAAAAATAATGGGCACGCTTATACCCGGCACGATCTGGACCCGCTTGTGGTCAATGGCAAAACGAAATCCCGGATTGATTGTAAGTTGGTTGCTCCGTGCGACCGAGCCGTCACTTTTTATATTGGAAAGGAAGCTTGAGGTACCTTCGAGTAGCCAGTTAAACTTACGACTTTGATACCAGATAATGCTTGCGCCAATGTTTTTGTACTGGATGTCCTTTTCAAAACTCAATATTTTACCTCCGGCGATAGTGGACGTGTAGCGATCGGCCTTGGAAATAAAAGTAAAACCAGCATTGTAATGCGTGACGATGGCATGTGATAGTCTTTTTGTAACCGCCAGGCTGAGCTGCCCCCCCACCCCTCCGGTACCATTTCCGGAAATCCCCTTTCCCGTCGGAAGGATAATCGTGATACCCGGCACTACCATCGCCCAGTCCTTTTTTCCAGTGGCCATAAATTGATAGCCTATGTTTAGATCACCCATGCCGTCACTCTTTTCAGCTGACGCCGTGCTTCGCAGCACATGATAGTAAACCGTGTAATTAATCTGGTGGCGGTTACTACTGATGGGTATCTCATGGGTAAAACTATACAAGAAGTCTCCACCACGCAGATTGTCGAAATAGAAATTGGAGATGAATTGCATGACACCCTTTTCCTGGGTGATTGCTTCCTCCAGAAGGAAGGAGTTATCTTCAAAGGCCGGCTGCCCATAATACAGATAGCTTCCTTTTTTTGGGACGGACGCGATGCCCTCCGATTGACCTCTCGCCAGTGTGCTCATGAACAGAAATCCTAACAAGTACCAGCATTCTCTCATCGTACAAGCAAATATTACTATTTCCTGTTAGATATGAGAGCAAAAAACAGAAATTGGGAACTCAAAGGTTTCGAGATGTAAGATTTTTTTAAACTAATTTTACATAAACCAATGGGTCGATTGAGTTTTACCTGTACCAACCCATGAATCTTAATCCGATTGTTTTATCGATCCCGGTATTTTTCATCCTTATCGGGATTGAGTTAGTCGTCGAACGGTTCTCGCATCGGAAACTTTACCGTTTGCCGGATGCGATCGCCAACCTTAGTTGTGGAATAACGTCTCAACTTTCCGGCTTGTTCATGCGCGTTTTGGCAATAGGAGTCTATGAAGTCGTGTATACCAATTTCGCGTTGTTCACATTGGAGAAGACCTGGTTATACTGGCTGGGGCTCTTTCTGCTTACGGATTTAGCCTATTACTGGGCACACCGCATGAGTCACGAAATCAATCTCTTTTGGGGTGGCCATGTGGTTCATCATCAAAGCGAAGAGTACAATCTGTCGGTGGCCTTGCGCCAAAGCAGTTTTCAGGTGGTATGGACGTTTGCATTTAGTTTACCGATTGCCTTCCTCGGATTTCATACAACTGATTTTATATTGATCTCAGCGCTGAATACGCTTTACCAGTTTTGGATCCATACCGAAACGATCAACAAAATGGGTTGGTTTGAATATATTTTCAACACGCCTTCCCATCATCGGGTGCACCACGGTCGCAATCCCAAATACATTGACAAAAACCACGCTGGTACTTTGATCATTTGGGACAAAATGTTTGGCACGTTTCAACCGGAGGAAGAACGACCTACTTATGGTATTACCAAGCCAATCAACAGTTGGAATGCGGTCTGGGCAAATTTCAATCACTATGCAATGATGGCCGGGGAAATGAAAATGATTACTTCCTGGCGTGACAAGATCAGGTATATGTTTAACAAACCCGGATGGATGCCTGAATACCTGGGTGGACAACGGCCGGCTCCCCCGGTTGACAAGGCACTGTATCAAAAGTATGATACTCCCACACCGGTGGAATTGAATTATTATGTGCTCTTCCAGTACATCATATGCCTGGTTGTTACAGCCTTATTTCTATTCAGTCAATCAAAATTTACCCTCACCGAAAAAGCCATCATCGCTAGTATGATTTCTATCGTTGTTGTAAATTGTGGTGTATTATTTGAAAATAAATCCTGGGTGAAGGTGTCCGAGTGGATCAGGATAACTACCTATCCTGCGGGTCTGATCATGGTGACTTTTCTCTACAACTTGTCCTTCAACTATATAATTGTCGCAACGATTTATTTTATAATTTCATTTACCTGGTTTTATTCCCTTTCTCATAATCCTCATGTGGTCAAGGCCAAGGTATAGTCTGTTCTTCCTGACGCTATTGCTCTTGTCCTGCGGCAAAGAGATGCCAACCCTCCAGGGAGTTAACATCGAAAAATGGAAGGCCGATAAAAACGGGTGCTTGGGATATCGCCAATCAATAAAGGCATCCCTGGCATCAGAAATTTCAAAACTGAAAGGTCTGGCCGAAATGGACGTCATACGATTGCTCGGCAAGCCCGACCAAAATGAACTTTATAAACGGAATCAGAAATTCTATTCGTATTTCATCTCCCCGGGCCCATCGTGCATCACCGCTGACTCTGCTTCACAGAAACTCGTATTACGATTCAATGCAATGGGGTATGCGCAATTGGTTTCCATGGAGCATGATTGATTGATCATATTTTTTGGCTAGCTTCATCCAGCCAAACCAAAAACCTATGCAGTTTCACTCCAACGAGCTTTTCCTGCTCTATAATCCGCAAAGCACGATTGGTAAACAGACCAAAGCCCTTGCCCTTGACATTTGCAGTCACATCAATGAAATCGATGCTGTTCGCGAAAAGTTATCTCCCATGTATTGGAAAGAGATCGTGGGTATGCTTGACCTTCGGCCGGATGACCTGCTGGATCATTCTCACCAAGATTACAAATCCAAAGTTGCCGGCAAGGAGTACACCATGAACGGATGGCTTGAGGTCCTCTCCCACTACTCCCACCTTTTGAAAGCACCTGTTGCGATTTATCATGGCAAAGCAACCCTTTGCCAAACGCCGACGGACATCATGAGGCTGGGTGGGGCGATATCACAAGGGGACAAAGTACTACCACATCTTAAGAAATATCATTGATCTCGCACCACGGCATAGTCCTGATCTTTTTCTAACTCTCCGCGGAATTCTATCTTTACGATCACAAATAACAACTATGAAGAACATCGCGGTCATTGGCTCGGGTACAATGGGTAATGGGATCGCCCACACATTTGCACAAAATGGATATGTGGTATCATTGGTCGATATTTCTGAGGAGTGCCTGAAAAAGGCAATGACTACCATTGAGAAAAACCTGGGTCGCCAGGTGGAGAAAGGTATGCTGACACCGGAAGCCAAAAGTCAGGCGATGGCCCGAATCACCACTACCACTTTTTTGAAAGAAGGGGTAAAAGATGCGGAACTGGTGATCGAGGCTGCTACCGAAACCATCGACCTCAAACTTAAAATCTTTAGGGAAATCGACGAGAATACAAAGCCGGAAACCCTACTGGCATCCAACACGTCATCCATCTCCATAACCAAAATTGCTTCCGTGACCAAAAGTCCGGATAAAGTGATTGGCATGCATTTCATGAACCCTGTACCGATCATGAAATTGGTCGAGGTTATACGTGGATACAGTACCAGTGATGCCGTAACCAAAACGATCATGGAACTTTCACGCGAGCTTGGCAAGGTGCCTGTGGAAGTCAACGACTATCCTGGTTTCGTTGCGAATCGTATATTGATGCCGATGATCAATGAAGCGATCTACTCACTTTACGAAGGAGTGGCTGGTGTAAGAGAAATTGATACTGTGATGAAATTGGGTATGGCACATCCCATGGGGCCTCTTCAATTGGCTGACTTTATTGGCCTCGATGTTTGCTTGTCGATCTTGAATGTTCTGCACAATGGGTTCGGCAATCCCAAATATGCTCCCTGTCCACTGTTGGTAAATATGGTCCAGGCGGGCCACAAGGGTATAAAATCGGGAAGCGGCTTTTATAAATACGCCCCCGGCAGTAAAGAGTTGATCGTAACCGATCACTTTAGAAAATAGCGACTATTGATTGGTTTTTGCTCTGAATGCGGCTCGTTTGGCAGGCCTACAATCTTCCGTGCCACTCTATCTTCATAGTTTAGAACCATCAACCAGAATTTATTATACCAGACAGATTTCTGGAATATCCAGTCTATACTCAATGAATACGTGGAATTGGAAAAACGAGTTTAGAAATTTCCTTGGCTTCCTCGCTGTTTGTTGCCATGGTCCCCCGCAATTCCTAGATAAGTAACCAAATAAAGGGTGAGCTCACCTGCTCATCCTTTATTTTCATTTAACTTTCAGCAAGTCCCTGATTTCAGTAAGCAATTGTATATCTGCCGGCGGTCCAACGTCTGGCTTTGCTGCTTCTTTTCTTTTGACGGCGTTGACACCTTTCACAATCAGAAAAAGCACAAAAGCAACAATAATAAAGTTGATTACCGCAGACAAAAAGCTGCCGTACTTAACCGTGCCTAACATGGTCAGGTCTTCCAACTTTGTCAACTGAGCTGCCTCCAGGGCAGGTTTTAACAACAGCGGCGTAATGACATGATCAATAAAGGAGTTTATAATCTTTCCGAAGGCAGCGCCGATGATAACACCAACCGCAAGATCAATGACATTGCCCCGCATTGCAAAGGCTTTGAATTCTTTTAGCATACGTTCTTCGGTTAGTATGGTATTGGGTTTGTTTTAGAAGCGCTAAAATATTACATGATTGAGTAGATTACAATCATTTTATTCGAATTTAGGAGTTAGAGAAACGGGTCAATATGACAAAATTTTCCGAGTTGCCCGGAGGTTAAAGCTATGGAACGATTTTAAGTTGATTCCTCAATCCTCTAAAACTTATCAGCTCAAGACCGGTGCTTCCAATAAACATTTTGGCTTGTATTTTGACCGGTATCCTATTAAGATCGTCGGAGATCCAGCACTGTATTGAATTCTCCCCATCAAACATCGAATTCTTTGGCATAACCGGACGTAACCTCAGGCACTGGATCTTACCAACCCGTGTATGTATAACTTCTTTGCCTGTGTAAATAACTTTTAAGTCATAAAACGCGTTTTCTAAAAATCCGGAAATCGTAATCGTGTCACCTACGGGGATTTTTGCAAAGTCAACAATTCGGAGAAATAGAAAACCGGATACAAGATCTTTTGCATTTTTGGGGCCATCGTATACTTTTGGATTTTCGTACTGGCCCGTCTTTTCATTTTTTACCTTCACTTCAACCTTGTTGTTGGTCTGATCAAAATTGACAACTTCATCTCTACGATACGAACCTTCTCTTAATTTGCGGTAGGCAATTTGAGTGCCCAAAGAAGTCGTGTCAATGTAAGCCCCCCAATTGTCATCAAATTTGGATATCCAAGAAATCCAATCGCTGGTTTTCCCGTAAGCATCAACTTTGTAACACGTGCGGGAATTGATTTCATGGAGTTTGTGGTCGACCTTGGTGATTCCCTTCCCTACAGTAAAAAAGGCAAGATTAACCCGGTATTCAAGTTCTTCGCCTGTACCGTAGCTAATGTTTTTTGTGACCGGGGTAGTTTTTTGTTTGACAAGAAAGCCGCAAAGGCCTAAAATCAAAAAAAATCCTGCCAGCAATTTCTTCATACGTCAAAATTAATTGATTAGCGGGATGACTTCAAAGGTATGCCACGGTTATGCCGAAATTTGATTTTCTCGCAATGCATCGTTTAGTGAAGTCTTTTTATCAGTACTTTCCTTTCGTTTCCCAATAATAAGGGCGCATGGCACCTGGTACTCACCGGCCGGGAATTTCTTTGGCAAGTTGCCAGGAATTACAACTGACCGGTCCGGTACATATCCTTTATACTCAATTGGTTCAGAACCTGTTACATCAATAATTTTTGAGCTCCCCGTCAATACGACGTTGGCTCCCAACACAGCCTCCTTTCCCACCCGAATTCCCTCGACAACAATGCATCGTGAGCCAATAAAAGCGTTGTCTCCGATAATTACCGGGGCCGCCTGGACCGGCTCCAGCACCCCACCAATTCCTACTCCTCCACTGAGATGGACATTTTTTCCTATTTGGGCACAACTACCTACCGTTGCCCAGGTGTCCACCATGGTACCTTCATCCACATAAGCCCCTATGTTGACGTAGGAAGGCATCAGGATCACGCCTTTGCTTATAAAAGAACCATAGCGGGCAACGGCCATAGGAACAACGCGCACGCCTAGCGCTTTATAGTTGCGCTTGAGCGGGATCTTATCATGAAATTCAAATGCACCCATCTCGATTGTTTCCATTTGCTGGATGGGGAAATAGAGTATCACCGCCTTCTTGATCCATTCATTGACGGTCCAGGTATCGCCCGCCGGCTCTGCCACCCGCAATCGTCCTTTGTCCAATTGATCGATCACCTCCCTGATGGCTTGTTGGGTCTCACTGGCCTTCAACAACTCACGGTTGTTCCAGGCATTTTCAATTTGTTCGCGGAGTTCCATTTAAACACTATTTTTAAATCGTGGCACAAGAAAGAAAAAAAAGAAGAATTGTCCTTGCCTCCATTCTTAAACCGGTTGATGATACCCGGATGTTCTGGAAAATGGGAATCAGCCTGGCACAAGCAGGGCTATATGAAGTAATCATTGTAGGATATCCCCCTTCATCCACCCCTTCTTTCTCTGCTGTCCAGTTCATTTCCTTCGGTGCATTCCCACGCATCAGCTATAAGCGGGTGCTGGCAAAGTGGAATGTATTTCTAAAGGTATGGAAACTCAAGCCCGACATCCTTATTTTCAATACACACGAATTGCTGTTGCCAGCTGTTCTGCTAAAAATTTGCCTTGGTACCACAATTGTTTATGATCTGCAGGAAAATTATTATCGCAACATTCTTCACTCCGGAAGTTTTCCATGGGTTGTACGTTGGCCATTGGCATTTCTTGTCCGATTCAAGGAAAAGTTATTGGCTCCTTCCATCGACCATTTTTTTTTGGCGGAGAAAGCGTATGAGGGGGAGTTTAGGTTCCATCGGGGTGGATGGACGGTGATTGAGAACAAGGGCCTCACCCCGGCCCTCTCCGGAGGAGAGGGGGGAATGCAACACTTCTCCGAAGGCGATGACAGTTCCCCGCTCCTCCGGAGGGGGGCGGGGGGTGAGACCCTCCGCCTTTTGTTTTCTGGAACGCTCGCAGAAAGTACAGGGGTGTTTCAGGCCATACAGCTTGCGAAAGAACTCCACCTCCTTGACGCATCCATTACCCTGAATATTATTGGCCACGCTACTTTGCAACGTGTACAGAAAAAAATTCTGAATGAAATTCAGGGAAATGAGTATATCTGTCTTATTGGTGGCGATCGCCTGGTACCCCATTCCGACATCATGAAAGCTATTCACCAGGCTGATGCAGGAATAATTTCATATCCACCCTCTCACCACACGAAAAATTCTCATCCCACCAAATTATTTGAATACCTCAGCGCTCAATTGCCCATCATTCTGGAGCGACACTGGCCGTGGACAGAACACTATCTGCAATATCAGCCATTCATTTTTTTTGATTTTTCAAAACCGGATTACCCGGCACTGCTGCATGAACTGAAAACTAAACAATGCTACCCTAGGGTGCCAGAAGATGTCACGTGGGCCTCAGAACAACCCAAATTCCTTGCAATCATGGAAAAAATTTAGTCTAAAATATTTTTTAGACTAATCTAAAATTTTATCTTTGCGTGACATTTTTTTGCAATCATGCTCAGTCTCACAGAAGAAAATTACCTGAAAGCTATCTACCATTTATCAGATGGGGGCTCCAGGTCGGTATCCACCAATGAGCTTGCAGAAGCGATGCAAACGAAGGCGGCTTCTGTCACCGACATGATGAAAAAGTTATCCGTCAAGGAACTGATTCATTATGAACGTTACTATGGAGTCAACATCACGGCTAAGGGAAAATCGCAAGCCCTACAAGTGATCCGGAAACACAGGCTTTGGGAGACCTTCCTTGTGCAAAAGCTTGGCTTCACCTGGGATGAAGTACATGAAGTAGCCGAGCAATTGGAACACATTCAATCCGGCCGCCTCATCGATAAGCTGGATGAATATCTGGGCTTCCCCAAAGTTGATCCACACGGTGATCCCATCCCCGACCAGCATGGAAAATTGAAATCATTGCCTCAGGTCTCCCTCGACCAAATGAAGCCAGGCAGTAACGGAGTTATTTCATCCGTGAAAGACAGTGATCCGGAACTTCTGAAGTACCTGGATAAAATTGGTGCCAAGCCCGGAAAAAGACTCCAGGTAGTGAATCGTGAAAGTTATGATGAATCCATTGAAGTAATCATTGAAAAGAAAAAAGTGTTCGTTTCGAAAAAAGTTTCAAAAAATATTTTGTTGTCCATATAAGCTATGAACGATGAAGTATTGCAGCGTAAATCATTAAGCGAGGTTAATGCCTCGATTGACGCTACCCACCGCAAAGGTTGGCGGAAGTTGCTAGCTTTTCTGGGTCCTGCCTATCTGGTGAGTGTGGGTTACATGGACCCCGGCAACTGGGCAACCGATATTGCGGGCGGAAGTAAATTTGGTTATGCACTGATCTGGGTGTTGCTGATGTCCAACATCATGGCGCTTTTGCTACAAAGTCTCAGCGCCCGGCTGGGTGTTGTCCGACAACTTGACCTGGCCCAGGCATCACGAAGAACCTATCATCCGGTCATCAATTTCATTTTGTGGATACTTGCCGAAATTGCCATTGCTGCATGCGACCTGGCCGAAGTTCTGGGTATGGCTATCGGTTTGAAGCTTTTGTTCGGATTGCCGTTGATCTGGGGTGTATCGATCACCGTACTGGACACCCTCCTACTTCTATTTCTACAAAGCTATGGCATGCGGAAAATAGAATTGTTCATCATCAGTCTTGTGGCGATCATCGGTGCTTCTTTTTTAGTGGAGATGATCTTCGCAAAACCGGCCCTTGGCGAACTTGCAAGAGGTTTTATTCCGTCACTCCCCGGTGACGAAGCTCTTTACATTGCCATTGGTATTATTGGTGCCACGGTGATGCCTCACAATCTTTACCTGCATTCCTCACTCGTTCAGACCCGCAGGATTGATCACTCCGAGAAAGGAATCTGGTCCGCGATCAAATACAATTTCATTGATTCAGCCATCGCGCTCAACGCCGCTTTCTTTGTGAATTCAGCCATTCTGATCCTGGCGGCTTCTACATTTTTCAAGGCAGGAATGTATGAAGTAGCCGATATTGAAGATGCCTACAAATTTTTGAGTCCGCTCCTGGGAAATGAATGGGGCTCCATGCTTTTTGGCATTGCGCTCATCGCAGCTGGACAAAGTTCAACCATTACCGGCACACTGGCCGGCCAGATAGTGATGGAGGGTTATCTCAACCTTCGGATCGCCGCCTGGCTCAGAAGATTAATTACGCGCGTCATCGCCATCATCCCGGCATATCTGGTAATTATTTTGTATGGTGAAAGCGAAACGGGTGCGCTCCTGGTCTTGAGTCAGGTCGTACTGAGCCTGCAACTTGGCTTTGCCGTTATTCCACTTATTCATTTTAACAGCGACAAGGAGAAGATGGGTGTATTCGTCATCAAGCCATGGTTGAAAATTTCCGCCTGGTTCATTGCCGGAATTATTATAGCCTTGAACGTAAAGCTTGTGATACAGGAAGTCTCAAAATGGATCGTGTCCGCGGGTGATCATGCGTGGGTGGTGTGGATGACAGCTGTACCTTTGTGTGCAGGTGCCGGTATCCTGCTCCTGTACATCATTTTAAAACCTTTCCTTGAAAAGCGAACCAAAGAGAAAGAGATGAAGATTCCTCATGGAACAGCCGTTACGCTTAGGGACCTGGAGAAACCTGTCTACCGACGGATCGCGATCACCGTTGACTTTTCATCTGTGGATGCGCTCGTCATTCGAAGCGCGGTGGCGCAGGGCAGTAAAGAAGCACGCTACTTACTGATTCACGTGGTAGAGACTGCCGGGGCGATGGTCTATGGCAGCGAGATTGCAGACCTCGAGTCGACCGAGGACAAGGCCGCGCTGGAAAAATACCTCTTGCAACTGCACGAACTCGGATATCATGCAGAGATTAAGGTGGGCTATGGAAACCCACGCAGAAGAATACCTGAAATGGTCAAAAGTTTTGATGCTGATCTTCTGGTCATGGGTGCTCACGGCCACAAGCTTGTAAAAGATTTGATCTTTGGTACGACATTAGACACCGTACGTCATCGTGTGAAGATTCCGGTTTTGATTGTAACTGCACAGGGTAAAGTAAATTGATAAGTGGGTCTCTTAATCAACAATGATTCACCACCTGTATGGCATGTGAGGCAGGCGATTTAGATATCTTTGTTTGCCACATAGCTATCGGGAGCACGGATGGGCACAGATGTATTTATCCGTGGTACTCTGTGCAATCTGTGGCTGTTAAAAATTTTAATGGACAAGAGAAAACCTGAAGATGTAATCGTTGCTCCGGCAACTCCCCCCGGCGTCAGCGCGCTGGCTATTATCCGGCTTTCTGGTAAAGACGCTATC
>JANXYC010000281.1 GCA_025350305.1 Cyclobacteriaceae bacterium
ACACAACGAAACAGAGCCAATGATCCGTTGGACCTCGATTTCGTAGTGCTCGTAGTGGTTCGTTGTGTTCTTCGTAACCATACTTCTGATTCGCTCTTCGGGCTGCACCTTATGCTATTCAATAGATTGCCTGACTTGACAAAGTAGGATTAATTCTAAATTCAAATGTCTTTTCTGAAAATTCGAAGGTCGTCAGGTTATATATGCGCTCGGAAAACAATGCATTATTTTGTTTGTCCACCAACACCACGGTGGAGCAGCGTGAACCATAGTTGGGAGATTTAATAAACATAGAGGAAAGCACCCGCTCACGCTCCAGTCCGATACCCGTGTCGGGTAATTGATTGTCAGCGGCGCACTGGTCATCGTAGAGAAACTCAAACAGCTCGTTCGATCGGATTGTTGGCTTCTGCAGTATTTCCTGGAACTTTTTCTTACCCCGTTGCACTTTCGGCCACGGCGTATCCAGCAAGTGATTGCTCAATCCGTAAACGCCGGGGCTCAATTTTTCAATCCCGGTTTTATAATTTGAAAAATAATAAAGTTCTTCAACGGTCCCCGTCAGGAGATTAAATCCATTATAGTCTTTCCCATTTTTTTCAACTTCGCTTAGATACAATGCTGCGGGAATTTTTCTTTCGAGATAGTCAGAGACCAACCGACCTCGTGAAGGGGCCTGGGGATTAATATTTTTTGGATCGCGGTAATTGGTGAGCAGGCTGATCTTGCCTGATCGTGTCATGGCCATCCACGTGCCGCGAGCCTCCAGATCACGGCCACCGACGATCTCCGGATAGTCCTGCCAATACGCAGCGGCGGCGGTCTTGCGATTGTAAAACTCATCACGATTTGCCGCGACGATGAGCTTGTAGGTGGGGTGGTGGTGGAGTGAGAGAAAAATTAGACACATGCGAACTGGAGTCTGGTGACTAGGTACCGGGGAATTGAGAAATAAATTTTGATGATGTAAATTCAGTCGTGAAGGCATGAACGCCAGTATCCGGAGTTCCAGCATCCAGCGACCAGAAGCTGCAAAAGAAAATGTAAACAGAACTCATCGAAACAAAGGGTGAAACGTGGCACAAATTAACCATCAATCCTCAAACAATTCCAATTGTGATGGCAATAACTGAAAGGTTTTCCGATGAAACGGTGTGATCCCCAGGGTTCGAATACCATCGCGATGCTCTTCTGTGGGATAACCCACATTGGTTTCCCAACCGTATCCTGGAAATTCGATTGACAATTTTCTCATTAGCAAATCACGATACGTTTTTGCCAGTACCGAGGCTGCGGCAATGGAAAGATAGGAAGCATCTCCTTTGACAATACATTCAAACGGAAGGTCACGATAAGGTTTAAACCGGTTGCCATCAATCAGTAAAAACTGCGGTGATACGGCCAATTGATCCAATGCAAGGTGCATGGCCTTAAAAGAAGCATTCAAAATATTGATCTCGTCAATTTCCGTATGACTCACCTCTCCCACGGCCCACGCGATGGCATCTCTCAATATATCTTCCCGCACATTCAGTCGCTCTTCTTTTGTAAGTTGCTTCGAATCATTGAGCAATTCGTGTTCATAATTTTTCGGAAGAATAACGGCCGCTGCCACCACTGGCCCCGCCAGGCAGCCACGGCCTACTTCGTCGCAGCCGGCTTCAACCAGGTCTGCTGTAAATGCCGATTTGAGCAATTGGTTTAAATTTTGGTCGAGTTTACAGTTCCGGGTCCAAAGTTCAATGATTAATATTGTTTTTTACCATCAAAATCTGAATTTTGAAATCTTAACCTCTGATCGTTGAACGTAGAAAATAAAAAAAACTGGATAACCCACGCGTCGGATGAGAAGTACGACAACAAATGGATTAGCGTTACCGAATACCAGGTAACTAATCCCGGGGGAAAACCAGGAATCTATGGTAAAGTCCATTTCAAAAACAAAGCCATTGGTATCATTCCGTTGGATAAACAGATGAACACCTGGCTGGTGGGTCAGCATCGCTATACGTTAAATGAGTGGTCGTGGGAAATACCCGAAGGCGGTGGACCTATTGAAATTGATGTTTTGGAATCCGCCAAAAGAGAACTCAAAGAAGAGACTGGTCTGACTGCAAAACGATGGACTCAAATCCTGCGCGTGCACTTGTCCAACTCTGTTTCCGATGAAGAAGGATTTATCTTTCTTGCTGAGGAACTGACAGAAGGCGTGAAAGAACCCGAAGACACAGAAGCAGATATGAAAGTATTGAAGCTTCCATTTGCGGAGGTGCTGAGGATGGTGCAGGAGGGGGAGATTACTGACTCGTTGAGTGTGATGGGGATTTTGAAAGTTGGAAGGATGCTGGGGGTTTGAGGCGGGTAGTGCTACTGGGTTCTGGCTTTGGTAACTCCGCACTCGTACTTTAGAACAATAAAAGGAAAGTATGAGTTATAAGAATCTTGAGATTTGGAAATTGGCTAGAGAACAAAGTATTGAAATTCAGGCAATGACTAGGAGTCTTGGGTTGAATTGCCTGGCAAAAAGCTAAACAATTTTCTGCAAGCCATTCAAAATCGAACAATGACCCCTGCCAGACGAAGTGAAAGAATCAGACTCTGATGATCATCTTCGTAACTGAAATTATCCACCCAGTCAGAACCCATAACCTAGTCCCCAGCACCTAGCACCCAGAACCAGCTCCCTTGAAAATTCTCCGCCACTACCGCTCCGACATTCGCGCGAGTTTCCTCCTCGCCTACCCCGTCATGCTCAGTCAGTTGGGCCACGTGATGATGGGGGTGGCCGACAATGTCATGGTGGGTCACCTGGGCGCGAAAGAACTTGCGGCGGCCGGCCTTGCCAATGTTGCATTTAATGTGTTGTTGCTTTTTGGAATTGGTGTGTCCTACGCCATCACCCCGCTGGTCGCAACAGCCGATGGTGAAAAAAATATAGCGGGCATTAACGATACACTCAGGCATGGCCTTGTCATCAATGTAGTGAACAGTCTCGTTCTCGTCACGGTCGTGTACTTTTGCAAGAATCTTTTGTACCACATCGACCAGCCCGGCGAAGTAGTGGCACTTTCTATTCCCTACCTGGAGATCATTACTTTTTCAATCATCCCGGTGTTGGTGTTTCAAACGTTTCGTCAATTCTCTGAAGGACTTTCCAACACCTGGATACCGATGGTCATCGTGCTGGCATGCAATGTCTTGAACATCGGGCTCAATTATGTCTTGATCTATGGATATGCGGGCTTCCCCCAATTAGGTTTGAACGGAGCTGGCTGGGCAACACTTATTTCACGTATCGTAATGGGTGCCGCGCTGGCTGGATTCATTTATTACGCGCCTCGGTTTCGTGACTATCGTCCCGGTTTTTCCTTCGGGCAGTATTCCAAAAAACTCTTTAAAAAAATGCTGCACATCGGGATACCCGCGGGGGCACAATTTATTTTTGAAGTGGCTGCTTTTGACTTTTCGCTGGTGATGATGGGCTGGCTTGGAACAAAAGCCCTGGCCGCACATCAAATTGCTATCAACCTGGCCACCATTAGTTACATGACTACTTCCGGACTTGCTGCCGCTGCCGCCATTCGCGTAAGCAATGAATTGGGCAAACGCGACATCAAAACGTTACGAAAAGTTGCGTTTGTGCTGATCGGGATGGCTCTCAGTTTTATGACGGCGTGGGGTGTGATTTTTATTCTTGGAAAAAATTTCCTGCCCCATTTGTATGTGGATGACGTGGAGGTAATCACTCTGGCGGGACCACTCATTATCATAGCAGGATTATTTCAGTTATCGGATGGACTACAGGTTGTGTGTATCGGTGCCCTGCGCGGGTTGCAAGACGTGAAGGTGCCTTCTGTTTTCATTTTTATCGCCTATTGGATCATCGGCCTTCCGCTGGGCTACTACCTTGGGTTTCATACGAGTCTTGGACCGGTAGGTATTTGGACAGGACTATTGATTGGCCTTACAATCACCGCGACGGCTATGCTCTGGAGATTCAATTATATGTCAAAGAAACTTTTGAAGCCAGAATGAGGAGTGTTGGCTGTTAGCCTTTGGCAGTTGGCTTAGGTGGACCATACCAAGAGAAGGTGTCAAAAGCCAAGGACCAAAGGCTAAGAGCTAAAAAACTAAAAGCCAATGGCCAACATCCAATTTTCAGCCAATATCTATTAACTTTCACTCCAACCCCAACCCTATGGAAGAACCTGCCCGGCCTGTACGCCATTCTCAAACTACCATCACCGAGCTAATGGTGCCATCGTATGCCAACTTCGGGGGCAAAATTCACGGCGGTATTTTACTGTCAATGATGGACAAAGTAGCGTATGCCTGCGCCAGTAAACATGCCGGCACATACTGCGTCACCGTGTCGGTTGATAATGTTGAATTCCTCCAGCCTGTTGAGGTTGGTGAACTTGTTTCCATGCATGGATCCGTGAATTATATTGGTCGCACGTCACTGGTGGTGGGTATTCGTGTAGAGGCACTGAACGTAAAGACCAATTACGTTAAGCATACCAACTCATCTTTTTTCACGATGGTGGCGAAGGGCGATGACGAAAAGCCCATGATCGTCCCAAAATTAATTCTGGAAAGTAAAGAGGACGTGAAACGTTTTATCGAAGCCCTTCGCGTGCGGGAGATCAAGGCCGCAATGAAAGAACAGATGGATGATGCGAGATCCAAAGCACAAGTAGCGGATGCCCCTGAAATCTTAAAAAACGAACGGTGCATTCTAAAATTTAAATAGTCCATCATTCATCATTCCATCATTTCGTAATTCTCTAAAATATGAAGTTTCCCCTCACCCTTCTTTTGATTTCCATTTTTCAATTCTCTCTCGCCCAACACCCCATCATCCTCACCCAACGCGAACAAGCCAAAGTGATCGACGAAATACTCGAAGACCGGCTTCGTACTGTGCTACCGGGCCTGATGAGGAGGGAAGGTTTTGACATGTGGGTACTTATCTCGCGGGAGAACAACGAAGACCCGGTTTTGAAAACCATGCTTCCTGCTACATGGCTGGAGACCCGCACGGAAAAAGAAATGGTACGCTATCAGCAGATTTGTCGCATTGCTCACGCCATCATCGCGGAGGGGTTTTCTGACAAGGTGATTCAGCCCGGTGTAACAACCACCGATGATGTGGTGTGGTGGTATCGTGAGAAAATAAGGGAGCTCAATCTCGATACCTGGTTTCACACATCTGTATCCGTATAATGAAACTGGCACGAGTACTTCATACCGCCTATGGGCTGCTTGTCTTTCTGACCCTCTTCCTGATTTTTTTCTTTCCCCTACTCGTACCCATTCTTTTTCCTAAAAAATTTAAATGGGTCGGTATTATCAACCGGTACTGGGCCCGGCTGACATTCATTTTCTGTTTTCTTCCATATAAGGTAGAGTGCCGGGCCTCCCTTGACCCGAAGCAACAATACATTTTCTGCTCCAACCATTTCTCTTACCTCGATATTCCAACCATGGGACTTAATCCGGTCAACGCAGTATTTGTTGGCAAGAGTGATATGGAGAACATTCCCCTGTTTGGTTTCATGTACCGCAAACTTCATATCACCGTAGACCGCGCTCGACTCAAAAGTAAATATGACACATTCGTCAAATCGCGGCAGGCCATCGAAGATGGCAAGAGTTTGGTCTTCTATCCGGAGGGAGGCATTTTCACCCAGCATCCTCCGCAGATGGTACGGTTTAAAGACGGGGCCTTCCGACTGGCAATCGAAAAACAAATACCCATCGTACCCGTCACCATTCCCAACAATTGGATAGTTTTACCATCCGATGAGTTTCTGGTCAGGTTAGGAAAAGTGAAAGTCATATTTCATTCACCGATCAAAACCAGTGGAATGAACCTCGCGGACACCGAACTGCTTAAACAGCAAGTATTCAAAACGATTGAGGATGAACTAAGGAGTTATGCAAATCGACAGAGCCCTACTGGATAAAATTGCTCACCTGGCCCGCCTGGAGTTTGACGAAAAGGATGCCGGGAAAATGATGAAGGACATGTCCGCCATTGTCACGTGGGTAGAACAACTTAACAACGTAAACACCGATACAGTAGCGCCGCTCACCTCGATGAGTCATGAAGTAAATGCTATGCGTGAAGATGAGGTGAAGCCGCACCTCGCACATGACGAAGCGCTGCTCAGCGCACCCCGGAAAGATGCTGACTATTTCCGTGTACCAAAAGTCTTAGAATAACACCGGCCAACGCCTCATGCACACAATTCAATTCTGGAAATCCTGGACTGTTGTTTATCAACGACTATTGGGTGTCCTCGCGGTGGTCTTCCTTTCATCACTGGCCATCGCAACGGTCTCGTTTGTCCGGTACCCGGCACCGCTGTTTACCTGGCAGCAACTGCAAGAACTCCAACAAGAGAAGCTCCCAATTTATTCATTTGAAACAGGCGGCTTTGATCTCACGGTCTTCGCTGATAATTATATTCTCTTCGAACGATGGGTGAGTAATCCACTGCAGGTCAATATGGCCGCTCTCGATCTTTATTTGATTCTCTTTGCGATTGCGCTGGTGGTCCTCTTCGCGTTTGTCACCGTTCTTCCCCGTTTTTGGTTTTTCGCAGGAGCCGGCATCGCTGTCTTCATGATTTCAAGTTTCCAGCTCGAATCCTTACATATCTTTGGGCTTACTAATAGACTACCAACGATCGGCGTGATGATCATGTTGCTGGGTCCTGGTCTCTACTACCAGTTCATTAATACAACGCCCTCCTTTTTACAAAGGGTCTTGATTTTCTTTGTCGTTGCTGTCGCCATGGGTATGATGATCGCGCAATTCTCGGCCGAGCTACATCCACTGCGTTACTTTGCTATTCAAACCCTTCCGGCATCGTTCGTGTTGTTGGCTATTTTTATTTTGATGGTGGCTCATGAAATCATGGCTGCATTTGTTTCTCTGGTGGGGCAAGGCACGCGCAACTCAAAAAGCCTGCAGCATTATTTATTCATCAGCCTGTTTTATCTGCTGAATCTCTGGCTTGCATACGCAACCAAAATCGGGTGGATTGACTGGGGATTCATTAT
>JANXYC010000304.1 GCA_025350305.1 Cyclobacteriaceae bacterium
AGCTGATTGTATTTCGCCATCCTGTCAGAACGCGATGCAGAACCTGTTTTAATTTGTCCGGTGTTCAATGCAACCGCCAAATCCGCGATGGTGTTGTCCTCGGTTTCGCCCGAGCGGTGCGACATGATACTCTTGTACGAATTGCGCTTGGCCAGATTCACCGCGTCAATCGTTTCTGTGAGCGAACCGATCTGGTTTACTTTCACCAGAATTGCATTCGCCACACCTTTATCAATTCCTTCTTGTAAACGGGTCACGTTGGTCACGAAAAGATCATCTCCTACCAACTGAACTTTATCGCCAATTTTTTCGGTCAATGATTTCCAGCCGGCCCAATCATCTTCCGCCATTCCGTCTTCCAGTGAAATAATCGGGTACTTCTTCGCCCAATTCGTCCAGTACGCGGCCATCTCCAACGGTTTCAATTTCTTGCCGTTCGATTTCTTAAAATGATACAGTTTTGTTTTGCTGTCAAAAAATTCGGAGGCAGCGGGATCCAAGGCAATAAAAATATCGGAGCCGGGTTTATAGCCGGCTTTTTCAATGGCTTTCAACACAATTTCAATGGCCTCTTCATTGGACTTGATGTTGGGCGCAAATCCTCCCTCATCTCCTACGTTCGTTGACAACCCTTTTTCATGCAGTACTTTCTTCAACGTATGAAAAACTTCCGCTCCCATTCGCAATGCTTCTGAAAACGTGTCAGCACCTACCGGCATCACCATAAATTCCTGGAAGTCGATAGAGTTATCTGCATGGCTGCCGCCGTTCAATATATTCATCATCGGTACCGGCAAGGTATTCGCATTGACCCCTCCAATGTAGCGGTACAACGGTTGACCGGCTTCCATAGCTGCTGCCTTCGCCACGGCTAATGAAACTCCCAGGATCGCATTCGCACCTAACTTCCCTTTGTTGGGCGTCCCATCCAATTCGATCATAACTTTATCAATCAGGGTCTGATCGAATACCGGAAAGCCTGTGATCTCGGAAGCAATTTTTGTGTTTACGTTTTCTACTGCTTTGAGTACACCTTTGCCCATGTATTTTTTCTTGTCGCCATCGCGAAGTTCTACCGCTTCGTGTGTTCCGGTAGAAGCCCCCGAGGGTACTGCGGCGCGACCAAAGGCGCCTGATTCAGTGAACACCTCTACTTCAACAGTTGGATTGCCGCGGCTGTCAAGGATCTGGCGGGCGTGAATGCTTTCAATGTAGCTCATGAAAAAGAATTTAGAAGTTGAGAATTTAGAAGTTGCAAATGTTCTTTAATGATGTATTAATCTTGAACTTGGATCTATTGAATTGAGAAATGGGCGCTAACGTCTAACTTTTACTTGCCTCCCGCCTGCGCCGCGACGGCTTCGGCGGGCAAGACTGCCACTACTTCCTGACTTTCCCTCACCATCGCCACAAACTCATCGAAGAGGTAGCGTGAATCGTGCGGCCCGGGAGACGCCTCGGGGTGATACTGAACGGAAAATGCTTTCTTGCTTTTCATACGGATACCCATGATCGTTTGATCATTGAGATGGACGTGCGTAACTTCCACCTCGGAATTTTTTTGAATATCGGTTTCACTCACCGCGAAACCGTGATTCTGAGAAGTCATCTCGCCAAGACCCGTGATCAAATTCTTCACCGGGTGATTTAATCCGCGGTGGCCATGGTGCATTTTGTAGGTGGCAATACCACAGGCCAATGCCAGCAGCTGGTGTCCCAGGCAAATGCCAAATACCGGTTTATCAGAATCAAGTATTGCTTTTACCGTCGCGATAGCATAATTCATTACGGACGGATCTCCGGGACCATTAGAAATGAAATAACCATCCGGACTCCATTTTTCCATTTCGGCGAAACTTGTTTTGGCAGGAAAAACGTTTACATAACAACCCCGTGCCACCAGGCATCTCAGAATATTTTTCTTGATGCCAAGATCCAGGGCCGCAATTTTTATGGACGCCTTTGGATCACCGGCCGTGTAGGCCTCTTTGGTGCTCACCACCGAGGCTAGCTCCAGCCCATTCATGTCCGGCACGTTGGCCAATTCCCTTTTAAGTTGCTCCGGCTTCAAGGCCGAAGAAATAATAGCATTCATCGCCCCCTTACTTCGGATATGTCGTACGAGCATGCGCGTGTCCACACCCGCAATGCCTACAATATTATGTTTCTCAAGATATTGCAGAAGACTTTCTTTCGATGCTTTTCGGCTGAACGAGTCAGAAAAATTGTTTACCACCAGGCCGCTGATCTTGGGTCGATCGGACTCTTGTTCTTCGTTCAGTGTGCCGTAGTTGCCGATGTGTGGTGTGGTGTTGACGATAATCTGACCGTAGTAGGATGGGTCTGTATAAATCTCCTGGTATCCCGTCATCCCTGTGTTGAAACAAATTTCGCCGCCGGTGGTGCCGGTCTTTCCGATAGCGGTGCCCTCTACTAAAAGGCCGTCTTGTAACAGGAGATATGCTTTGCTCAAGGTTCGTAGTGGTTATTGGAACAAAAGTACATTCCGGAATTTTCTTGCCCTACTGGGAAATGAAAAAAGGGATTGAACCAGTGTCCAATCCCTTTTTTCTATCGTTTGAAGTCATCACTTACTCCTTTTTTTTCCTGGGAGCCTTCGTTGCTTTCTCCTTTTTGTCCGTCTTGGCTTCGTTGGGGGCTCCTTTTACCACTTTCGCTTTCGGCTCAGCGGCTACGGCTGTCTCCTCTGTAGTTCCTTCCTCTTTCTTGCCTTTGCGGCTCCTGCGGGTTTTGCCCTTCTTAGCGGCATCATCCTTCTTGTAGAGATCATTGAAATCCACCAGTTCCATCATGCACATTTCTGCGGCATCACCCAGTCGCACATCACCCAACTTAATAATCCGGGTGTAACCACCGGGACGTTCCGCTGTGCGCGTTGCCACTTCACCAAAGAGTGATTGAATTGACTCTTTATTTTGCAGGTAGGAGAATACCGTCCTGCGGGAATGGGTCGAATCGGTCTTCGCCTTGGTGATCAACGGCTCAACATATTTCCGCAATGCCTTCGCTTTTGCCACCGTCGTTGTGATCCTTTTGTTGAGGAGCAACGAAGAAGCAAGGTTGGAGAGCAGCGCATCACGATGCGCCTTCTTGCGTCCAAGGTGATTATTTTTCTTACCGTGTCTCATTAGTCTTCTTCCAGTTTATATTTCACCAGGTCCATGCCGAAGGTCAGGTTCTTCTCAGAAACCAGCTGCTCCAATTCGGCCAGTGATTTCTTACCAAAATTTCTGAACTTCATCATGTCTGAAATCTCAAGTTGCACAAGGTCACCCAACGTTTTCACATCAGCCGCCTTCAAACAATTGTAAGCACGTACGGACAAATCGAGATCGTGCAAGGGTGTCTTCAACAGCTTGCGCATATGAAGCATCTCTTCGTCCACTTGTTCTACTTCGCTGTCGGTGCCGGTTTCCAGTTCAATTGACTTATCCGAGAAGAGACGGAAGTGTTGGATCAGGATAAACGCTGCACCTTCCAGTGCCTTTTCAGGATGGATGGATCCATCTGTTTCGATTTCTACGAGCAACTTCTCATAGTCGGTACGTTGCTCCACGCGGGTATTCTCCACGCTGAACTTCACATTTTTAATGGGTGTGAAGATTGCGTCAATAGGAATGAATCCAAAAACTTGCTCATTCGGTTTATTCTCTTCGGCAGGGAGGTAGCCGCGGCCCTTTTCGATCGTCAATTCAATCTCAAAATGTGCAGACTCATCCAACGTGCAAATGATATGCTCCGGGTTGAGAATTTCGAAAGCGGCGGTGAATTTGGTTATGTCTCCAGCTTTGAAATGCTTTTGCTTCTTGATGTTGACAGTAATTTTGTTGTCAAAATTGTCCGCCAATCTGCGAAAGCGCACTTGCTTCAGGTTTAAAATTATTTCTGCTACATCTTCCACCACTCCCTCAATGGTTGAGAATTCGTGGAGTACGCCCGGAACTTTGATCCCGGAAATCGCGTAGCCTTCCAACGAGGACAACAAGATCCTCCTCAGGGCGTTACCGATCGTAACTCCATATCCTTTTTCCAACGGTTTGAAGGTGAAAAAGCCGTGGAAGTCGTCTGACTTCTCCATCACTACCTTCTCCGGCATTTGAAATGCTAATATTGACATAGGTACTGTTTTTTCGTTTCGAGATTACTTGAAAAATTATTTTGAATACAATTCAACGATCAACTGCTCGTTGATATTTTCGGGAATTTCTGTGCGGGGGGGTAAGTTGATAACTTTCCCTACCATTTCGCTACTGTCCCACTCCAGCCAATTGTATTTTTTAGAGGAGCCTATGGAGAGGCTGATTGAAATCGTCTCCAATGATTTTGATTTCTCACGAACGCCAACGGTTTCTCCAGGGCGCATTGAATACGAAGGGATGTTCACGACCTCACCGTTAACTAAGATGTGTCTATGGACTACCAATTGGCGTGCGGCCCTGCGTGTGGGTGCAATGCCCAAACGATACACCATGTTGTCAAGACGTGCTTCCAGGAGTTGCAAGAGGACTTCGCCTGTTACCCCTTTCTTGCGAACGGCTTTATCGAAAGTATGTGCAAACTGACGCTCCAGAACACCATAAATGTATTTGGCTTTCTGTTTTTCTGCTAACTGAATAGCATACTCAGACTGTTTGCGCTTCTTGGTTTTTCCATGCTGACCGGGAGGATAGTTTTTCTTTTGAAAAGCTTTGCTCTCGCCCATGATAGGCTCATTGAACCTTCTTGAAATTCGCGCCTTAGGACCCGTGTATCGTGCCATGTTATTTTTTACTTAAACTCTTCTTTTCTTTGGAGGACGGCAGCCGTTATGCGGCAGTGGCGTCATGTCTTTGATGGCAAGGACCTCAATACCGGAGTTTTGGATCGCCCGGATCGCCGACTCACGTCCTGAACCCGGTCCTTTCACAAACACTTCCACTTTACGAAGGCCAAGTTCAAACGCCTTGCTTGAACACTCTTGTGCAGCCGTTTGAGCAGCGTATGGAGTATTCTTCTTGGAGCCCTTGAAACCCATTTTGCCAGCAGAAGCCCACGCTACTACCTGACCTGTCGTGTTGGTCATGGAGATCACAATGTTGTTGAAGGTTGCCCGGATATGTACCTGGCCTACAGCTTCGACAACGACTGTGCGCTTCTTGCTTTTGTCTTTTTTCTTTTCAACCGGTTCGTTTGCCATAGAAAAAGTCTTATTCGTTCAGTTAATGATTATCCTTTAGTTGCCTTCTTCTTGTTCGCTACCGTCTTACGCTTTCCTTTACGGGTACGGGCATTGTTCTTTGTCTTTTGACCACGCACCGGCAGCCCCCTGCGATGACGCAAGCCACGATAGGATCCAATATCCATGAGTCGCTTGATACTGAGCTGCACTTCCGAACGAAGCGAACCTTCAATTCTGTGCTTCTCGGAGATGATCGTACGAATCGTGTTGGATTCTTCATCATTCCACTCTTTCACCTTCTTGTCCCAGCTAACGCCCGCCTGAGTGAGGATGTTCTGCGCGGATCTACGGCCAATGCCATAGATGTACGTGAGACCAATCTCGCCTCTTTTGTTGTCTGGAATATCAACGCCTGCTATACGTGCCATTTTTTATTCGTTATCTGTTAATCATTATCTGTTAATCGTTATCTGCTAATCGTTATCTGTTGTCCGTTTTTAACGATTAACCATTAACGGTTTATCCTATCCCTGGCGCTGCTTATAGCGTGGGTTCTTCTTGTTGATCACATACAACTTGCCCTTGCGTCGGATGATCTTACAATCAACGCTGCGCTTTTTGATGGATGCTCGTACCTTCATATCCTATTCTTTATACTTATGTCTTACGTCTAACTACTTATATCTAAACGTTATCCTGCCTTTTGTCAAATCATACGGAGACATTTCCAGTCTCACTTTGTCGCCCGGCAAAATCCGGATATAGTGCATCCGCATCTTCCCGGAAATATGTGCCAATACTTCATGGCCATTTTCCAACTGCACCCGGAACATCGCATTGGACAATGCCTCCTGGATGGTACCGTCCTGCTCTATCGACTTTTGTTTCGCCACTTATACAAATAATTTTTTTCTATGTCTTCGTGCGTTGTCAATATCTCCGTCCGGTCTTCGTAGATCGCCACCATGTGCTCAAAGTGAGCAGAAGGTTTGCGGTCCGCAGTTCGAATTGTCCATCCGTCTTTCTCTTGTACCACATTCTTTGTTCCCATGTTGATCATCGGCTCTATCGCGATGACCATCCC
>JANXYC010000002.1 GCA_025350305.1 Cyclobacteriaceae bacterium
TTCGTTGATGACTTTTCTCATGGAGATCGAAGAAAAAGTACCGGGTGCCACATCACGTAAAAACAAAGAACCAGTATCTGAAGTGAACTCAACTAAGCCGAGCATTCTCGATGAGGTTCCCTATACCATGACGGGATATAACCGATTCCTGGATCGGAACGGATATCCAGGGATTAAACCGCCGTGGGGTACGTTGAATGCCGTTGATCTCAATACCGGTAAGTTATTGTGGAAAGTAACGCTGGGTGAATTTTCTGAATTAACACAAAAGGGTATTTCGCCAACCGGCACAGAAAATTACGGCGGACCATTGGTTACAAAAGGCGGGTTGGTGTTTATTGCCGCCACCAAGGATGAAAAAATACGAGCCTTTGATAAGGTAACCGGGAACGTGGTGTGGGAATCAACATTACCTGCCGCCGGGTACGCAACACCAGCCACCTACACTATTGACGGACGGCAGTATGTTGTCATTGCCTGTGGTGGAGGTAAGATCGGAAGTAAATCGGGTGACTCGTATGTTGCTTTTGCTTTGCCACTCCAGTAATCCTATTTTGTGGAGTTGTTTAACCACATAGGCAGCTAGGACACATAGTTTTATCGTGTAAATCCTATGTGTCTATGTGTCTATGTGGTAAAATTTTTTCTAACATCAATAACACAAACGCCAATCAACATGAATTCAGAAAACATATCCTTCCAGGCAATCCGTTGGGAGATAGTACCGAAAACCGAACATAAAGGTGAGGCCGGTGTTTCATTTTGGCAGACGCTTCAATTTGGAGGGCTGCGCTTGAGAATGGTAGAGTACAGTAAAGGCTATATCGCTGATCATTGGTGCCAAAAGGGTCACATCGTACATTGCCTCGAAGGAGCATTTATCAGCGAACTTCAGGGAAGAGAACCGGTTCATTTTTCAAAAGGAATGACCTACGTTGTCTCGGATGAATTAAGCTCGCATCGTTCAGTTTCGAAAGACGGCGTAAAGTTGTTAATCATTGATGGGGACTTTCTAAAATTCCAATAATGAAAATTAATTTATCAATCCTCGTTGTTTCATTTTTTTCAACCAACTTGCACGCGTAGGATCCGTTGACGTTTTCAGCGAAGCATTCCAAAAATCAATTTTACGCTTACTGGGGTTGGAATAGTGACTGGTACTCCAAATCAGACATTCATTTTCATGGCAACAACTATGACTTTGAATTGGACAAAGTAGTGGCACATGACCGTCAAACACCCCTTGGACTTGACCCCTACCTCGCACCGGGAAGAGTAACTATTCCACAAACCAATTTCAGGATTGGATATTTTCTCACGGATCACTGGAGTCTCTCTATGGGGTTAGACCATATGAAGTACGTAATGGACCAGGATCAAACCGTACCCATAACAGGATATATTCAAAACAGCAACACGCCCTATGATGGTTTTTATCAAAACGTCCCCATTCAGCTAAAGGAGGATTTTCTAACATTTGAACATACCGATGGACTCAATTATATAAATGTAGAAATCCGACGACATGATAATCTTTTGGAATTAAGACGTTACAATCTTCCCAATATTGATATCAATCTTATCGAAGGCTTCGGCGTGGGAGTTCTATTGCCAAAGACAAACACCCTGCTCCTGAATAATCAGCGATATGATGAATTTCATTTGGCCGGCTATGGACTCGGGGGTTTTGTGGGATTGAACATCACATTCTTCAATCATTTTTTTATTCAAAGTGAATTAAAGGGAGGGTACATTAATATGCCGGACATTAGAACAACTGAATTCAAATCCGATCGCGCCAGTCAGCATTTTTTATTCCTGCAGTCCAACCTTCTTATAGGAGCTAATTTTAGAATCAAGGGAAACAAAGAGTAAGCAATCCAAAATGGAATATTCACACAGTTTTTTTGCGGATTTGGAAACCTTATTTAAGAAAGAAACTTGATTTTTTTATCAACAGGATAGGAATTAAATTTGTTGATAATAAATTTACAATTATTCCTAAATACATAACCTCCACCACTATGAAAAATAGATTTGTATTCCCAACAATTGCAGCGCTGCTACTGCTTTCTTGTACACAGAAATCAGGAAACAATGATTCAATGCTTTCGACAGCCGCTTCAACGAAGGAAAAGAAATTATACCTCGATGTGCATGACCTCGGCGCAGGCAACGTCGCCTTTGCTGACGTGGCCGAAGCTCATAAGAAAGATTTGGCTGTGCAGGGAAAATACGACGTGAATTTTATCAAGTTCTGGGTGGATGAAGCCGCCGGCAAGGTGTACTGCCTGTCGGAGGCACCCGATGAAGCTATGATTCACAAAACCCATCAGGAGGC
>JANXYC010000025.1 GCA_025350305.1 Cyclobacteriaceae bacterium
CCAACATCATCCACAGGGCCGGAATGCACGAGATTTCCTTTGCGCAAAATCGCGAAATGCGAACAAACCTTTTGCACTTCATCCAGCATGTGGCTGGCCAGAATGATCGTCTTTCCGTCCGTGGCAATGCGCTTAATGATCTCCCGGATTTCGGCAATACCCATCGGATCAAGTCCATTGGTAGGTTCATCCAGAATGAGTACTATCGGATCATTGAGCAGAGCCGAGGCGATGGCCAGTCGCTGCTTCATACCGAGTGAGTACGTTTTATATTTATCGCCCTTGCGGTCCGATAGTTCTACCAGTTCAAGCACTTTTGGAATATTCGTTACGGGAGCCTCTTTGATCAGCGCCATCAATTCCAGGTTTTTCTGCCCGCTGAGGTAGGGATAAAAAATCGGATGCTCCAGTACCGCCCCAATTTTCTTGCGAATGTGGTGGGAGGGAGGCTGACCAAACCAGGAAAAATTCCCGGCGGTTGGATTAACAACGCCCATGAGCATGCCCAACGTTGTCGTTTTGCCGCTACCATTAGGTCCAAGCATGCCGAATACTTCGCCTCGCTTCACCTCCAGGTCAAGGTGATTAACGGCGCAAAGTCTTCCGAAATTCTTGGTGAGTTGTTGAGTGGAGAGTACTGTTTCCAAAAAATAAGCGTTAGTGGTCTGATTTATCTTCTTTGTCTTCGTTTTTCTTGTTCTTACGATCCATGAAACTGCGTATCTTTTTACCAATATCCGCGCTTTCGTCGATCGTAGCGAAAAGCGTACCCGCTTTGGTCACATCAATGGTACCTATCATATCGAGTACAAACAAACTCGTTGAATCATTCACCAACACAATTGTCCCAAGAGAAGAACCTTTTTTGTCTTTCACATAGATATCAAAATTCCTTCCCTGGTAGCGGCTGGTCATGATCGACTCATACTGTTCCTCTTGGTAATCCTTCATGAGTTTTTTGTATTCATTTGAACCAAAATTCCCGGAGGTTTTATCCACCATGAGAAATTTCATTTTTTCAATGTCCTTGATCAGTTCGTCAAATTCCTTGTTCTCCGTCTGGTTGAGCATTCTCAGGGTGTTTTTGTAAAAATACAGCGAAAGTGATGTATCAAATTGCTTTTGGAGGGCATCTGTCGTTTTCGCCTGGGCCCACAGTGTCACTGAGGAGAAGATGCATATTGCGGCCAGAATAAATTTCTTCATAAAAAGTCTATCGTTGATTAATGGTTATCTGATTATTTTCGTTCTTGAATAATGCGGGGTCGATGTAGCCTTTCATCTCCATCGCGACCACTTCATTTGGCTCCTCCACCAATACGAAGTAACGGTCTCTCTTGTTGCCATCCATACGATGAAAAACAGAAATATGGTCAGCCTTGTCCCGAATAGTGGCCAATGATTCAAAAGAATCCTTCTTGAGGTATTCTTTAAATCCGCTGACCGAAAGTTCTTGTTTACTGAACTCTTTGATGGGAATAACGATAAAACGAATCTGGTGGATGTCCTTCATCATGGTATGAAGTGTCCTTCCATCCGTTCCAGCAAAGCGCAATACGGTGCGACATAAAAAACCATTCAGCGCAAAGGAATGAACATCTTCCTTCCCTGCAAAATGATCCCGGAGCGTTTGGTAGCTTTTGCTTTGTGAGAACGTCGTCACCGAAACGGCGACGAGCAATAAGGAAAGGATTGACTTTTTCATATAGTGATAAAGGTGATTAGAATACTACTTCGCTTGTTACTTAGGCAATATAAATACCGATCTAATATCTTATGAACCAACTACTCACTAGCATAGTATCGGGCAAGCTACGTAGTACTTAGTAAGTGGTGCCACGGCTTAAAGCCCCGTCACCACCCAGCGTTACGTTTACAGACGATTATTTATCTTCATTTTTCTTATCCTTATCCTTATCGTCCTTGTCCTTGTCATCCTTGTTCATTTTCTTGAGATGCTGAAGGCCGTCGATATTCATCTTGCTGCCAATCTTACTGATCTCCTTGAGATCGATCTCACCAAACAGGCTCAGTACCATGAATTCTTCATTTCCACCGGCTACCATCACTAACTCGCTGATGATACCGGGCTTACCTTCTTTGATAAAAAACTTCATATCCTTGTCTTTGTCGCGGACGGACATAAGTTCCTCATACTCCTTGGCAGGCACCAGGGAGAGCGCCTCCTTGTACAATTCTCTTGAATTGCGTGCTTCTTCTTTTGCCAGCACCCGCAGGCCCTTCAATTTGCTGATGGCATTCAGTACAGCCTTATCTTCATCGTTCTTCACATCCATGTTGGTGAAGAGGCTGAACATTTTGCTGCTTACCGTCACCTGGGTGAATGTTTCATCATCCTGATACTTGTTGAAAAATTTTGAGATCGCATCTCCTTGTGCCCATACTGACACCGACCCTGCCATCATCACTACTCCCATTATTAACTTTTTCATATTCATTTTTTAATTAATGTTTTGAACCATTTTTTAGATACGTGCCTTTTCAGCCGATTGTTTTGTCTGAATTTTCTTCTCGGCATCATTAAACATCTTCATTTTACCAGCTTCTTTTTTTGCTTTTCCAAAACTGTTGGAGATCATCAAAAGCGCTTTTTTCGTTTCTTCAAAGGCCATCTGTGGATCCGTGTAGGTGTCCTGGGCCTCCTGCGGGTATGCCTTCCGCACTTCCTGCCGAATGAAGTAAGTTGCCACTACCACGACCAGGATGCCGGCTGCAATTCGTGCGATGTTTGCAAAACTTACCATGCTGATAATCTTTCCACCTTGACGCTGGCGCAACTGCTTTGTTACAGCAGGTTCAAAATTTTCTTTCAGGGATTTATTTTTTTCAGTTTCAAAGAAGCGGAATAATTCCGCTGTGTCTTTCATCGACTCAGGAATGGAACCGCCGCGGAAGAAATTGTGCAGTTGCTGCTCTTCTTCAAGTGAGGTTTCACAGTTCCAGTATTTTTCGAGCAGTTGCTCAATATTATCAGAGTCCATAGGCATTTATCTTTTGCAATTTCTCGCGTACGGCATTCCGTGCACGGAACAAGTTCACCTTTACCTGGCTCATATCAATCTCCAGGATTTCAACGATCTCGTTGTAACTATACCCTTCGATGTCGCGAAGGTGCATCACTTGCCGCTGCCGCTCCGGCAGCCGTGCCATCAATTCCCCAATTCGTTTCATACTCTCCGTCATTTCTATAGTATCATGAGGCGACTTGGTTTCATTTTGAACATGCATCCCCTTTTCAATTGAATCGGTGGGCCTTCGCTGCTGTTGCCGAAGCCGGTCCAGCGAAAGGTTCTTGGTGATCCGCATGCACCAGGCCTCCATGTTTTGAATTTCCTCCAATTGTTCGCGGCCGTTCCAAACTTTTATGAAAACCTCCTGAACAACATCATTGGCCTCTTCGCTGCTGCCCAAAAGTCGGAAGGCAAAGCGAAAAAGCTTATTTTTGACAGGAAATACACGGTTCTGGAAGGTCTCCAAGTTCATTGATTACAGGGGCAAGACGACAGGAATATGGCTTTGTTACAAAGAATTTTAAATTTAGTCAAAACGAGTGCGTGAATCCTTTCACAAAGAACTGTTGAATTTTGGAACTGAAGACAACCCAAGCCCGAAAATCTTCCAAATGTCAAATATCAAACGCCAAATAATAAATATCAAAGTAAACACCCAAAGTCGAAGGAGTGAAATATCGGGATCAAATGTAAAAGCTACTTTGTTATTTGAAATTTGGTGTTTGGTGTTTGATATTCATTTTGAATTCTCTTCCTCTCGCGTCCACACCTTCATAGAAGTTCCACCTCTTTGTCAAGTTAAGTGGCAGGCAGCACGGAACGCAACTTTTTTGGACAGGGCGCTGTTAGCCTGACCTGGACTAATTTATCATGAATTCACTACGAGATCTTCAAAAATTAAGCAATACCCTTTCCTCACAAGAAATCAAGACACCGCTTCTCTTCGTCGGCCATGGTTCACCTATGAATGGTATTGAAGACAATGAATTCAGCGATTATTGGGAGAAGTTGGGCCGGGAGATGAACCCACCATCGGTGGTGCTTTGCATTTCGGCACATTGGTTTACCAAAGGTACATTCATCACGGCAATGGAAAAGCCACAAACGATCCATGACTTCTACGGTTTCCCAAAACCGCTTTTCGATGTTCAATATCCTGCGCCGGGTAACCCTGCACTAGCCAAAGAAACAGCTTCGATGATTCATAGGGCCACGGTCGGTCTGGACCATGAGTGGGGCCTTGATCATGGCACCTGGTCAGTGGTGCGAAGAATGTTTCCGGAGGCGAAAATTCCCGTGCTGCAGCTCAGCATTGACTACACGAAAGGCACTCAGTTTCATTATGAACTCGCTAAAGAACTGGCGGGTCTTCGAAAGAAGGGCGTGTTAATCATTGGCAGCGGAAATATGGTTCACAACCTGGGAATCATGAACTGGAAACTTCCGGAGTCGGGCTATGACTGGGCCATTGAAATGAATTCAACCTTTAAATCACTGATCGTGAAAGGCGATCACGCTCCGTTGATCCAGTATGAAACGTTGGGTCAGGCTGCGAAACTTTCCATACCCACGCCTGAACATTATTTGCCGCTGTTATACATATTGGGGCTTAAAGAAGAAAACGAATCCGTGAGTTTCTTCAACGACAAGACAGTCATGGGTTCCGTTTCAATGACCTCTTTGAAAATAATATGAGCCTCAACCTATGAGGAGAGGAAAAATTTGCAGTACCTGCCTTCGCAGAAAGACTTCTGCCCGCAAGCAAGGAGAGAGAGTGGAGGTATTTCAAAGTGTCGCATTGGACTAAAGTCCATATGTGGCAATTTAGTGTGAGGTCCAAAACAAATTGTACCTTGTTACGATGGAAGATGCTCCCGAAAAGATAATTATCTACGAAGCATACGACACGGTCATGCAAGCCAACTTAGCAAAGACCAAGTTGGACGCGTATGGGGTTCCGTGTTTTCTAACTGAAGAGAATTTTACCAGTTGGTACCCGTTTCGCAATCAACTTTTTCCAGGTGTAAGACTTCATATTTTTGAAAGGGATTCTGATCAGGTCAAAGAGGTTCTCTCGGAAAATCACTTGGAAACCGATCCAATACTTTGCCCCCGCTGTAATGCCAAAAATCTGACGATTGAAGATACAGTGAAAGCGGATGGCTGGCATCTTCTTCCAGTCGTCCTCTTTGTTACATCATTCCCCCATAATAAAAAAGTGTATCATTGTCACGAGTGTGGGAACGAATGGGATTGAATAAATTGCGAATGAATTCCCTTCGATGTTCGCAATTCGTCATTCGTCAATAGTCCTACTTTGTCAAGTTAGGCAATCTATTGAATAGCATAAGGTTGCAGCCCGAAGAGCGAATCAGAAGTATGGTCACGAAGAACACAATGAACTACTACGAGCACTACGAAATCGAGTCCAGCGGATCATTGGCCCTGTTTCGTTGTGCTCGTTGTGTCATCTTCGTGCTCGTTGTGACCCCAAAAATCTAAATATGACAAAGTAGGACTAGTAACTCATCATTTGAATCGACTTATTTCCAAAACCCAAACCCGTACGACTGGTACAGCGCTTTTGTATCGTAGAGGTTCCCGTTTTTAATCGTAAGCTCCACTTTACGGATATCTGAAATGTTTTTTACCGGATCACCATCGACCAGGATCAGGTTCGCTTTCTTTCCTACCTCAATGGAACCCAATTCATTTTCCTTACCTGCCACTTGTGCAGATGTAAACGTGGCCTTTTGCAATACTTTCACATTGGGTACACCTGCCTTTGCATACAATTCAAGTTCGCGCTGCAGTGCGAAACCCGGAAAGTCGTCGGTACCCGGAACAAAGGTGATGCCGTTGGTGTACAATAGATTCAACATCTTCAACATGTTGTCAAATGATTTCTTGTAATCGATCTCGTGACCCTTCATGGTGGGAAGGCCTCCCCGGTAAAGGCCTCTGCGAAACTCAGCCGGAAACATGTTCACATTGGTTTCATAACCGGCTGCAAGTTTGGCGGGCTCATTGGTAAACATTCCTTCAAAGATCGCCGCTGTTGGATCGACCACGATATTCTTCTCTTTCAGCAATTGAACGAACCGCTTGACCTCCGGTCCATTCACATCAATATTTTTGGCCCGCTCCCCTACTTTAATGAAGCGTCCCATGGACCGTGTATCGATGGTGTCGCCCATGAAATTCAGCATGATCATATTTAGATGGATGATCTGATCATAGCCGTCGCGTACTGCACGCTCGGCCGTCATGAACGAAGGAATGTGTCCACAAACTTTCATGCCCCGCTTGTGAGCTTCGGCAGCCAGCGGTTTTACCCAATCTACCGGGATCGAACTGTACAGCTTAATTTGCTGATAGCCATGATCAGCATAATAGTTTACCGCAGCGAGACCTTCTTCAAGTGTCTTCACAATTTTACCAGTAGGTCCGGCATACGGTCCGGCATAATCGATAAAGCCCGACCAAATTGAAATCTCAGGGCCGAGTAATTCATCCTTGTCCACCTTCTTTTTGGTTTCCGGCAAGTCGAGGGAGTTGGCCAAATCTTTAATGTTAGTAACTCCAGCAGCCAGGTGATACAGACCCTGGGCCATATCATAGTGAGCATGATTGTCCCACAAACCTGGCAGCAGCATCTTGCCATTGCCGGCAATGGTTTTAGAATTTGCAGGGACCTTTATGCTCCTGGATTTTCCTACTTCCTTTATTTTTCCGCCCTCGAGAATAACAGTTTGGTGGGGTATCACCTTACCCTTTTTTGAATCGAATATGCTTACATCTACGATGGCAACCGGGGTGGTCGGCTTTTGCGTAAGCTTAACCGCTTGTCCCGCAAAGTAATCCGATTCAATGTCGTCTTGAAGTTTCTTCAGCTCCGGCAGAAGGAATTCGTAACC
Organism: Cyclobacteriaceae bacterium; assembly: GCA_025350305.1. Taxonomy (GTDB): domain Bacteria; phylum Bacteroidota; class Bacteroidia; order Cytophagales; family Cyclobacteriaceae; genus ELB16-189. The sequence goes on from JANXYC010000025.1 coordinate 6,950, forward strand.
TAACTTAATGGTGGACATCCAGCCGCTGACCACAGCGAAGAATTCCTTTTTAGGAGTGACCCAAGCGTACGATGGAGGTCCACCAGAGCCCGTAAAAGAATATAATTCAAGCTCTTCCGGGAAGCCATTTACTTTTACCGTGTGGCTCTTAACGTGTTCGGTTTTTAATTTGCCCGACGGAAGTACATCCATTTCATCAATGTGGGAATGCTTTTTTAATAATTTTAAGTCCCATTCAATCTCTCCAGGAACACCATCCATGGGCGAATACAAAACGGGACCCGAAACCGTCCGCTGATCATTCTCCGTCTTGTTCTTCCATTTTGCAACTCCGTTCGCAAGTTCAAATGTTTCTAATACGGGGCCTTTAAAGTAATCTACTCCTGTAACTTTTCTTGCGATCACCTGGCCATTATCAATCGTAAGATCGACGCGTAGTTTAGGGCCTCTTCCACGGTCATTATATTCATACCAGTATGAAACTTTTCCAGGTCCATCCGACCACATCAATTGTTTGCCTGAAATTTTTTCAGTGGTGATAATGGAGTAACGGGTAGTGTCGGTAAGCGCGAACGTCGGACTCGCCAGGGAAAGGATGATAAGTGTCAGATGGGTTTTCATAAAAAAAGTTCGATGCTATGCTTTACGATGCTCGTCATTTGAAGAGGTGAAGAAATAAATATCCGCACAAAGAGTCCTGAAACGAGTTCGTCTCTCTATTTTTTTAGTACTGTGAATTCCACCCGGCGATTGTTAGCACGCCCTTCTTCTGTATCATTGGTATCAATCGGTTTGGCTTCTCCATAGCCATGGGCTGTCAGTCGTACACGATCGATCCCCTGGCTGGCGAGGTAATCCACAACAGCCTGCGAGCGTCCCTGGGATAGATTCACATTGTATTCATCACTTCCTTTACTGTCCGTGTGACCGGCTATTTCGATTTCTACGGTGGAATTTTGATCCAGAAAATTCACGACTTTATTTAACTCAATGAATGATTCTGATTTTAATGTGGTCTTATTAAAATCAAAATAAATGTTTTTCAGGCGCACGGTCAGTCCCACCTCAATCGGTTCCAGGTACACATCCTTTGACAACGGTGAGAGGTCTTCGGACGTAAAACCCACACTGTCGGTCGTGGAGAGAAATCCTTCTGCAGAAGCCGCCAGCATATACCATCCTAATTTTCCAATCTCCAACTCATATTTCCCGTTGTCCGCACTCAACGAGTAACTGCTTTTCTTTTCCGGCTTCAGTGTAAAATCAACTTTGGCATTAACCGGTTGGTTAGTTTTCTTGTTGAACACCGTGCCCGCCAGCATTAGCTTTTTGGCAATGGGGGTGAGGTAAACATCTACCATGAGGGTTGTGTCGTTTCCCAAAGGAGGCACAGGGATCGTCATATCCCTCGGCTGATAGCCTGAGGCGCTGGCCGCAAGCTGGTACTCATTTGTCTCTGGAATTTTTGTTTCAAATTTTCCCGAGGCAGGTGCTTTCAAATTGATTGGTTTCACATCTTTAATAGCGACAACAACATTGGAGGCAATGGGATTCTTTGTTTTTTCGTCATACACCGTACCGCTCAGCATGACTTTGATGTTGCGCGGGATTAAAATAAAAATATCCATGTTGCCACCATCGGAACGGCTGTTGGAACGCGCGGTGTATACATTCCCGGCGGCATCGACTGAAAAGTATAAATCAGACGCCGTCGTATTGATCGGCTTGCCGAGGTTTACAGGCTCAGACCAGTTGTTCCAGGTATCATCCAACCGGGTTGATTTATAGATATCGGCTCCTCCCTGTCGGGGCTGAACTACCCGGTCACTGGCAAAATAAAGCGTCTTGTCATCGGGTGCCATGAAGGGTGCAAATTCATCACTACCAGTACTTATTTTGAGTTTTACCGGCCGTGACCAGGAGCCGTTTTGCTCGTGTGAAATATAAAGATCACTCCTGATCCCTTTCATTTGCTCAGAAAAGTAAAGGATAACATGTTTGGTGTCGGCTGAAATGGCTGCCCCGTTGAATTGACCTTTGGCCATGGTGGCAAACTCAGGAATCTTCAACTCTTTCCAAGAGCCCGATGCACTCACCAACGAAAAGCCCTTATCGTTTTTTGATCTTCCGCCACGTACAAGCAGGGAGCCATCCGGCAGCACCTGAAATACCTGGTTGGCTTTGCTTTGATTAAAAGGAGAACCAAGGTGCTTGGGTAGTGACCATATACCCTTGTCATCTTTGGTACTTATCCAGATATCCTGCGTGCCTTCCTTACCAAAAGTATTGGCGGGATTATCCGCCACGAATAAGTAAAGCTTTTTGCCATCCGGAGAGATGACGGGAGCGGCATCGTGGTAAACCGAGTTGACCTCCTTGAGTTTGATCAACTCATACCGGGCACTAAATTGCTGTGAAAAGCCTGACCCGCTGACAGCCAGAAATAAGATCAGTACAGGTAACTTCATACAAAGGTATTTGAAGTAAAGTTAACAGATAAAAGTCTCTTTGAGAATAGCGAATGCAATTTGTCAGATTGAATTAAAGTCTGATTTTAAATGGTCTTAAATTGCCCTGGCCTTAAGGCCGTGGTAAAAGAGGCTTTATCCCAAAGCTGAAGTATCCGGCATCGAAAAGAAGCCCCGCTTACTCATCGCAATCGCAAGGAGTATAAGGACCAGTGCGATGGAATTAAAAATCAACATCCGTTTATGCTTAGCTGTATCATCACTCATTTTCTTAGCAGTTATTCTCGCCAGCGTTATCATGACAATGGCAATAAGCATGATCAGACTATGTTCCGTTGTCCAGTAGCGTAGGGAGGGATCCTTCATAGCCGCCCCGTTAAACTGCACGAACGGGCTTACAAAGAAAAGCAGCACACCAACGAGGAATTGCGTGTGTGTGACGGAAAAAAGAGTCAGGCCAAGCATGTTGTCCATTTTACCAAAGGCCTTCTTATTTGAAAAGCCAAGGAATGAATTTACAATCACCACCAGCAAGAAGATCAAAACGAGATAGCGCAAGAACGAATGGGTATGGAGAAGTCCGGTGTACATAGTGGGTGATTGGTACCGAAAATTAATTCATTGAAGCCACATATTCGCGAAAGGGTCAAATTTTATAATACCACTGGCCAAAAACCAGTAGCGCATATCGGACGGTATGCTTACCTTTTCTTCAAATTATCAGACATGAAGACATCTATTTTATTAATGATCCTGGGGTTTACTTATTCCTTTTCTTTTGCCCAGGACCACGCTGGCTATAAGCGGCCACCGGAGGAAATCGCCAAACTGGTGGAGGCACCGCTCACGCCAGCTATTTTATTATCTCCTGATAAAAACTGGATGGTCCTGATGGATCGCTCGGATTATCCGGGAATCGAGGAGTTGTCCCGTCCTGAATTGCGGATAGCGGGGTTGCGCATCAATCCGGATAATTTCGGACCGAGTCGCAATAATTTTTTCATTGGACTGAAGTTCAAAAACCTGAAGGACTTAAAAGAGTTCTCGGTGAGTGGCCTTCCTTCCCCGCTGCAGATTAGTAATTTTAGCTTCTCGCCTGATAGCAAAAAAGCAATTTTCCTACAAACGTTTAGTGACCGTATCGAACTTTGGGTTGTGGACTTGTCAACCTTTACATCGCACGCGCTCACCAAAAGAAAAATAAATGCTTCTTTGGCCAACTCAGTAGCCTGGTTATCAAATTCCAATCAAGTTATTTATCTGGCCACGGCAACAGAGGGTAAAACACTTCCGCAAAAAACACGCGTGCCCACCGGACCCGTAATAGAAGAAAATCTTGGCAGAAAGGCCCCCTCCAGGACCTATCAGGATTTGCTGGAAAGTCCATACGATGAGGCGCTGTTCGATTACTATTGTACATCACAACTTTTTTCAGTCTCGCTGGATGGTGTTGAAAAATCAATTGGCAGCCCGGGTGTTCATGCTGCACAAAGCCCTTCCCCCGATGGTTCGCTTGTCCTGACAAAGGTTGTGCATCATCCGTATTCATATTTAGTGCCCGTTTATTTATTTCCACAGTTCGTGCAGGTAATGGATATGAATGGCAACGTAGTGAAGCAGGTCACGGATATCCCATTGGGTGACAACATTCCAGTGGGTTTCAGTGCGTCTATTAAAGGACCGCGTCTTCACGCGTGGCGAAATGATAAGCCATCGACATTATTCTGGGTAGAAGCACTGGACGGTGGCGATCCAAAAGTAAAGACAGCACTGCGCGACAAAATTGTTCAATGGAACGCGCCCTTCGATGCAAAACCAGAGGAGCTGATAAGTTTGCCGTTGCGATATGCTGGCATCACCTGGGGTAATGAGAAAACTGCCTGGGTATATGAACGCTGGTGGAATGACCGTAAGACCCGCACGTATCAACTTGAACCAACCAATCCTTCCAGGAAGAAAACCATCTTTGACCGGTCATACGAGGACGCATATACAGATCCTGGTGATGTTGTAACAACCTATAATTCATTTGGCAGGCCCGTGATGCTTATTGCCAATGATAATTCGATTTACCTGACCGGGGAGGGTTCATCACCAGAGGGCGACAGGCCTTTTCTTGACAAAATGGATTTGGGATCCGGAAAAATCACCCACCTCTGGAGAAGTGACGCGCCCTATTATGAATCCGTTGTCAGTTTGGCCGATGCAAAGAAAGGAGTGTTTATCACCAGCCGTGAATCTCCATCGGAGACTCCGAATTACTTTAGCCACACGATCGGTTCAAAAAGCCTCACCCAACTTACTTCTTTCCCGCATCCGTATCCACAAATCAAGGATGTGAAGAAGCAGGTGCTTAGGTATAAACGAGCTGACGGTGTTGACTTGAGCGCCAATTTATATTTACCTCCTGGTTATAAAAAAGAAGACGGACCCCTGCCAACATTCCTATGGGCTTACCCGGCTGAATTCAAATCTAAGAATACAGCGGGCCAGGTTCAGGGTTCACCTTATACATTCACGCGGATAAGTTGGGGCAGTCCAATTTATTGGGTGGTGCGGGGCTACGCCGTGCTGGACAATGCCTCCATCCCGATTGTGGGAGAAGGCGAGAACGAACCGAATGATACATACATAGATCAATTGGTTGCCAGCGCCAAAGCGGCCATTGACTATGGGGCTTCTCTCGGTGTGGTCGATCCAAAACGAGTGGGCGTCGGTGGGCACAGTTACGGGGCCTTTATGACTGCCAATTTGCTCGCCCATTCGGATTTATTCAAAGCCGGTATTGCCAGAAGCGGCGCTTACAATCGAACGCTAACTCCGTTCGGCTTCCAGCAGGAGGAGCGCACCTATTGGGAGGCGCCTGAGGTGTATTTCAAGATGTCGCCATTTTCCTATGCTGATAAAATAAAAACCCCTGTCCTTTTCGTACACGGCGAAGCCGACAATAATTCCGGCACCTTTCCGATCCAGACCGAACGGTTCTACAATGCCATCAAAGGACATGGCGGTACTGCGAGGTATGTGCTATTGCCTTATGAAAGCCACGGCTACCGGGCCAAAGAATCAATCATGCACATGTTATGGGAGATGGACAATATGCTGGAGACCTATGTAAAAGGAGCCAACCCGATGAAGGCGAAAATAGAGACGAAATGAAATACAGATATCGGCCATCCACATTAACTTACAAGAGCCATACGACATGAAGCGATTATATTTTCGTCTGATTCTGATGAGCTTTCTTATTCCAGCCATGGCGCAAGGCCCCGATACTGTCAAGACGGGGCTTACATTATCAGTGTGCCCGACGTCAATTTTACATTCTGCCTACATAGCTTTGAACATTAATTACAATGTTTCAGCCTGATCCCGTGAAACGATTTCTCATCATCATTTTTCTTTTGTCCTATTTCGGTGGAAGTACCTTTGCTACCGCACCCGACACCGTGAAGGCCGGGGCTTATGTCATCAGCGTGCATGATATCAACTTTCACAACAAGGAATACACGATCCGTTTTTGGCTTTGGTTTTTATATAAAAATCCAACGTTTGATTTCAGCAAACAGCTGGACATTCCAAATGCCAAAAGCATTGACGACCCTGAGATCATGATGGACACCATCAATGGCCAGGCTTGGGTGCTGATGAAAATGAAGTGTACGATGAAACAAAGCTGGCGGGTCAATGATTTTCCTTTTGACTCACAACACCTGCACGTTCAAATTGAAAATACGTTGTTCGACAACGGGGACCTGGTCTTTGCGCCCGATCTTGCGGGAAGCCGGTATGAAAGGAAAATCGCCATCGACGGATGGGTGATCCGGAATTTTGAAGTGAACTCCCGAACCAATAATTACGAAACGGGATTCGGTGACTACCGTTTACCAAGTCAGCACACCGAGTTTGCTACATTCAATATCGATATGGATATTGAGCGTGATGCATGGGGGATGTTCTTAAAAATATTTGTTGGCATGTACATTGCTTTTTTGATTGCAATCATCAGTTTCACGCCCAACCCCTGGGAGCTGGAACCGCGGTTTGGTTTGCCGGTGGGTGGTTTATTTGCAGCGGTAGGCAATAAATATATTATTGATTCCCTTTTGCCCGAGTCATCGCAGTTTACCCTTGTCGATACGCTGCACTCACTTACTTTCTTCGCAATCTTTGCTACGCTGGTAGTCTCGGCGCTTGCGCTACGGCTCTATGATCTCGGTAGAAAAGAAGCATGCATGCGCGTAAATAAGATCGGATCACTGCTTGTCGTATTCCTATACATTCTTTTCAACATGCTCTTTATTTGGCTGGCGATTCTTTAGTCCCGGTTCAAGAGTAGCGCTAGAAGCCGGAGAAAAGGAAGCAGGAGGCAATCTTGCCCATACGCTGTCGCTGAAGCTTTAGCGTTGGCGCCCGAAGCCGTCTCGGCGCAGGCGGCAGTGAGCAGTCGGCAATCGAAAGGCAAGATCTGAAGTTCAGATCTTATTTTTCGTATCGATAATAATGGTAACGGGACCATCATTCAACAGACTTACTTTCATATTTGCACCAAATTCTCCGGTCTGCACCGGCTTCCCCAAGTTTTCCACCAAGGCCCGCACAAATTTTTCGTAGATTGGGACGGCAGTCTCCGGACCGGCAGCCTTTATATACGAAGGTCGGTTTCCTTTTTTTGTGCTGGCTTGAAGAGTGAACTGGCTGACGGCTAGAATTTCGCCTCCGCAGTCGCGAACGCTTACATTCATCACTCCCTGATCATCATTAAAAATCCGCAGATTGACAATCTTATTGGACAGCCATTGGATGTCCTCGTCAGTATCTGCGGATTCAACACCAACCAAAACCAGAAGGCCTTTTCCAATTTTTGATTTGATGATTTCACCAATTGTTACGGAGGCGTAACTTACACGTTGAATTACGGCAATCACTTGAGGTTAATTCTTTTAGGAGGATACTTGGGATAATTAATTTGCCAGCTACAAGTCAGGTTTTAAAATGATTGTAATTCACCCGACTCATAAATAAAGGTTCCGCGCCGGTGTTGGTTGGCTATCTCCAACATGGCGTGAGCTACTTTTATAGATTCGATGGCTTTGTATTTCTTAGGAATGACAAAACCAAACGTCTTCATCACCGCCTGGCCCATAGATTGGCCTGCGCGTTTCCCAACACGCGGCCCCAACAGCAAGGATGGTTGAAAAATATGCAGTCCTTCAAATCCCAGGTTGTCAATGACTTCCTGGACCTCTCCCTTGACTCGGTTGTAGAAAATGGATGAATTTTTATTTGCACCCAAGGCAGTCACAAGCAAGAATTGCCGGGCCCCCTCTTTCCTTGTAATGGTTGCAAGAGAAACGGGATAGGCATAGTCCACTTTACGAAAGGTTTCCTTGGAGCCAGCTTGCTTCATGGTCGTGCCGAGGCAGCAAAAAATATCATCACCTATCAATTGAGAGGAATAGTTTTGGAGCTCATCAAAATTAACAATAAGGTTCTGTAGTTTAGCGTTAGACATCGGTAATGCATTCCGCGACACGGCAATCACCCGCCCATATGCATCCTCGTTGAGTAGCAACTCCAGTAGTTTTGAACCTATCAATCCAGTGGCACCGGCAAGAATGGCGGTCTTCATCAGAAGGTTTGCTGAATTTCTTTCTTCAATTCAGAAAGCGCATGTCCCAGCGGTTCTACTTTTTTCTCGAGCGCTAGTTCAAAAATTTTACGGGCAAGATCAAGGCTGGTGGCCTCAGCGCCCATATTGGAAGAAGCCTCATTAATAAGAATCGTGAGATCTTCCTTGGCATTTTTAATCATGTTCCAGACATCCTCACTCATGTAAATTTGCTGCGATACATTATGATTGTATTCATTCCGGATCTCATCCAGCAGGAGCTTATGAAATTCACGCGCGGAGTAACCGGGGTTGTTCAGTCGTAAAAGCATGTTAGGAGGTGAAATGCGTTCAAGAAACAGGCACATGCGTTCATAGGCCTGAAGACGATTGGGTAAAATCGTTTCAATGCTCCGGGTGCGGATCTCCAATTTCTTCAATTCAATTTCTTTGATGATAAACGAACGCACCAACAAGTACATTGCGTAGAGTACAACAGAGGCGGGTAGTAATATTTTTCCGTATTCAATCAAGGCATCCATAGAATTGTTTGTCCCGTAAAGGTGTTCAAAAATTAGCTAATTTTGTTAGTCCTCTCCAGGATACTAGCAAAGATTAACGGGGGCATGGTTAGCGGGAAATTAAAAAAATACCTGTATACCGGATCAAAAAACGAATAAAATTAAAGGAGTCCAACGCTATGTTTGATCAGGTACAACCTGTTACACTTTCGTCAAAGGCAGCAGCAGAAGTAAAGAAAATCATGCTTACCAAAAATATCCCGGCGGATTACGGGCTGCGAATCGGCGTGCGAGGTGGCAGTGGATGCGGAGGAGCGAAGCTGATTATCGGTTTCGATAAAAAGAAAGAATCCGACCTGGCCTATGTTGTTGAAGGTATTCCCGTTTACGTAGACAAGAAACACACCCTGTATGTGATTGGCAAGGAAGTGGACTTTTATGAGGGGGAAGATGCGAGGGGGTTTATGTTTGTGGAGCAACAAAATTCAGAATCATGAATTCCGAATGTCGAATTTTGAATAGCCAAGTACAGCCTCACTTCATTATTCAAAATTCCTCCTGGTCAATGTTTGAGGGGGAGGTATCCTTACTTTGAAAGCCGCCTGCTTATCTCGTTTCTCAATTGAGCAGGATTTTTTGTTCCGATTCTTATGACTCTGCCCGTGTTATTCATTCTTAATTCAACGCCATGCGATCCTCCAATGTTGTATAATATTCCATGAGGAATGAATCGAATGCCCCAGCCGTAGTACCATGGATTTTTCACCGTATCGACCGAGGAAATTTTATTGAGCGCAATGCTTCGTTTGATAATTCCAATTCCAAATGAAACCACAATCCTTTCATTGTTAACTGTTATTGTCATTCCATAAAAAAATAGATAGATCAATACGCACATTCCATTAATGAATATGAAATCATTTAATCCAATTGGACGGGTACCTAATTGTGTGAGGTACAATATGTTTAATAGAATGTGGATTGGAATAAGAAAGGCAAGGCCCAGACTTCCCAATTGAAATTCTCTGTACCCTGCCATATCAGAATCATTTATTTTCTTAACGTCGCTTATTAATCGTCACGGACGCCTTTTTGCAAACACCTCCGATCGGTGGGTTGAACTTTGAAATACTGATCTGTACTGAAATCGCCTCCGGAAAAGTACTCAGTATTTTTTCCGCGATGGAATGTACCACACGCTCCAATAACTTCGATGGCTTCTCCATCTCGGCCTTCACGACGGCATAAATGTCTTCGTAGTTGATGGTCCCTGAAAGATGATCGTGAAAAGCAGAATCGCCAAACTCGGTTTCAACCGATACATCCAGTTCAAACTTATTTCCGGAGGAGCGCTCGTGAGCATACACGCCGTGGTAGGCATGAAATTCAAGGCCTTCCAGAATGACCTTTCCCGTCATGCCACTTCATCAAAGAACGACCGGATGGACTCCTGGGCTTCAACAGCGGGTTTTGTTTTTTCGGATGGAACGCGGAGTCGCTTGTTTCCCATGTCATTGGGGAA
>JANXYC010000028.1 GCA_025350305.1 Cyclobacteriaceae bacterium
GAAATTCAAGGCCTTCCAGAATGACCTTTCCCGTCATGCCACTTCATCAAAGAACGACCGGATGGACTCCTGGGCTTCAACAGCGGGTTTTGTTTTTTCGGATGGAACGCGGAGTCGCTTGTTTCCCATGTCATTGGGGAAAATTGATTTCCTTACTTCGCGTTTAGCATACGCAAGGTGCTCATCAGCGTTAAACTTTGAGGCTGCTTGTTTTACCCGGTCCGCCCGATCCAACACTTCGCCGGCCAATCGCTTCAAATCATCAATCAGGTTATTGCGCTGTGACTCAATGGTCTTGTATTGGTTCACCAATTCCCGGAGGCTGTCTTCCATTTCACCCAGTAGCTGCTTGGACATCACGTCAACTTCTTCAATCGTATTTTTTGCCTTGTCTTTCGCTTCATTGAGTAGTGCCTCCGCACTGATTTGTGCCTCACGGACATGTAGTTCAGCTGCTTTCTTTGCCTGGTCAACGACATTGGCACCAGTATCTTCGGCAGTCTTCAGTGTCTTGAAAAGTGAAGTCTCCACTTCGCGGAGTTTGGCAGCTTCACGTTCAGCGGTTTCCCATTTCAGTTTCAGTTCCTTTGCTTCGTCGTTCATACGCTCCCATTCCTGGGAGAGCGAAAGCAGGAAGGCGTTAACTTCATCTTTGTCGTAGCCCCGCAGGGTTCGTTCAAATGTTTTTTGACGGATTTCGAGAGGTGTGATTTTCATGACGTAGGGGTTAATATTTAAGTTTAAAAAATTACGTCCCATATGGAAATTGTTCGATCGTCGCTGGCGCTGACTAACTGATTGTGAAACGAAGACCACAGCAGCTTGTTTACCGAAGTTCCATGACCAGCATGCCGTGCTTTATCGATCACTTTCAGGAGCATCAAATCGGCTGTCCGCCAAACTTTGACCGACTTATCCATACTGCAAGTTACAAAATGTTTGCCGTCCGGGCTAAAAGCGATGTGGTTGATGGCATAGAGATGGGCCACAATTTCCCGGTGAGGGGCATAGTTACTCTCAACCTGCCAGGTTTTTAAGCGGGCATCGCGCGAGCCACTTAATAAAAATTTACAGTCCGGTGTATAAACGAGTGAAAAAACCGAGCTGGAATGGCCTTGCCACTCGTGCTTCAACGTGAAACCGTCCAGGTCAAAAATCCGGATGTAGTTGTCACTGTAGCCAACGGCCATTTCGCCCAGCACCGTATTAATGGCGATGGCCCTGGCATTCTTCTCAGAAAATGATAATCGTTTTCTTATAGTCATGTTCTCATGGTCCACGATCGTCAAAGCGCCATCGCCGGATGCAATGAACCAGTCCTTTCCAAATGATTGGATATCAAAAATTGCCGATGTCGTCAGCTTGAGAGAAGCAACTTCCTTTTTATGTTCCCAATCCAATACATGAATACCTTCATAGTTGTGCCCGGCAATGAGTAGATTTTGAATCGGCAAATAATGAAGTGCGTAGATGGAGTTGGACAGTTGGGCCAATCGTTCCCCTTCTTCCGGATGATTCAGGTCCCACTTCACCACCATACCATCGCCGGCACCTGAGAAAAAAATGGAAGGAGTGTTGGAACTTTGTAATGTATATACGCAATCGCGATGACCGGTAAGGGAGTGGAGCTTTTGAATGTCAAGACCTGGCATGGTTGTGCAAATTTACTTGAAGACGCCGTCTGCGGGCTGTAATCCTGCTTGCTCGCCCTGATGTATCTTTGTAACAGCAAATTCTTCGTAAAATTGACTCACAATAGTAGATTAACCAAATGCCACTGCTGAAAATCCATTCACTGGGTATTGAACAAGCCTGGGCCCTATGGCAAATCACCGAAACTGAAGAAGAACTCTCCTTCGCTTCCCTGGAATCCTGCCCGGAGGAAATCGCTAACCGGCAGAAGCGGCTGGAATGGCTGGCGGCACGGGCACTGATAAAATCAATGCTGGAAGATTTCGGACTTTACTATTACGGCCTTCGCAAGGATGAGTTTGGAAAACCATTTCTAAAAGAGCATCCTCACCAGATTTCCCTTTCACATTCGTATCCATACGTCGCTGCACAGATTGACCGGCTGCATCCTGTCGGTATCGACGTGGAACAACCAAAGGAAAAATTACGGACGATCGCCCATCGCGTGTTTACACCAAGCGAAGTTAGTGAGGCTGGCGATGATATTGTCAAACTTTGCATTTATTGGTGCGCCAAGGAATCGTTGTATAAAATTTACGGTAAGAGAACTCTTCTTTTTACAGACCATCTCCGGATCATGCCCTTTGACTTATCACCTGCAGGAAGCTTTATTGGAAAAATCCAACTTCCTGAAACAGAAACTGTCGTGCAGTTACAGTATCTTGTGATGGTGGATTTTGTAGTTGTCTACACCGGCATTCAAATTAGCTGATTATGGAAAAGTATTTGGTAGCAATTTTACTAATAACCAACCTTGTCCTTCCGGCACAGACTCCTGTTCAAAATTTCAAACTCACTAATGTCGTTGATGGTTCCGTGGTGTCATTGGAGAGCTACCCTACTTGTTCAGGTTTAACAATTGTTTTCACAGGTAATGCTTGTCCGTATGATGGCTATTACACAGAGAGGATCAAAGACTTCATTACAACCTACCAGGGGAAAATACAGTTTTTGCTTGTTAACTCCTTTCAGGAAGCCGAAGAAGCAGCAGACAAAATGAAGGATGCCCATTCAAGCTGGGGTCTGCCCGTCCCCTATCTCGCTGACAAGGCCCAGGAAGCCATGGTATGCCTGGGTGCCAAAAAGAGTCCGGAGGTTTTTTTACTGAAGAACATGAATGGAAAATATACTGTCGTCTACAGTGGCGCAATCGATGATAACCCGCAGGTCGCAAGTGCGGTGACACAGTTTTATCTTAAAACCGCTATCGATAAAATGCTGGCCGGTCAGAAAATCGATCTACCCATGGTGCGGGCGGTGGGTTGTTCTATTAGAAAAAAATAAATACGGAGATTTTTCTGGCCTTTAGCTGTTGGCTCTTCACATTTTGCAAACTGATTATCGGGATCAACTACTCCCCTCCTGTCTGCCGCTCACTGCCTACTTTCTCCTTGTTAGCTTTCTGCTTGTCAATTGGTTGTTGTCAATTGTCAACCCATTCCCCTACTAAACTCCCAAATCTCCCCCATCCGAAATTTCTACGAGCAAGAGTTTAACCTCTTCCGCTTTGGCATGCTCACCCATCTTTTCAAAAGACATAATCAGGTTGCGTAATGCGCGCCTGACAATCTCCAGGCTATCGCACGGCTCGAAGAACGAATTCTGAGGTACGAGGTGCAACTCATTAATATAATTTTCAATGTCCTGTTTGGAGAAGATGAGGCCGCGATTAAAGGCGTTGATATAAAACTGGTTGTTGTGATTATCTTTATAAGTCAGGATAAACAGATTGGGAAGGTTCACACCTTGTACGGGCAGCTTTAGCTTCTGCGCGACCAACATATATATAACACACAGGGTGATGGGATTTCCTTTACGGGTTTCCAACACAACGTTAATCATGGAGTTGCCGGGTGAATGGAAGTTTTTGGTGTTGGCACCAAATTTCAGCTTATTGAAAAGTACACTGTTCACCACTTTTATCTGGTCGATCGGATACAAATCGGGACGGAACTCCAGCCATGTCTCATAATAAATCTGCTCAAGTTCCTGCCGGAGTTTTTCTAATTCCAGGTCCGGATATTGGTACGTTGCCAGCAGCCACATAGCCGTGAGTAAATCTTTGTCCGGGGCCCGGTACCATTCAATCAGGCGGTTTTTTAACAAATCATACTGCAGGGTATGAATGATTTCTTCAATGCGCGACTGTAGGGTAGGATTAAAACTTGTCTCCCATTCCTTTTCCAAATAGGGAATCACTTCCTTTCCAAGTGAAAGTATTTTTTCCTCCACGTGCGACACCACTTGCTTATCATCATCGTCGAGGAGGGAAATAAGGGCCTTAATTTCCTTGTCTTCCATATTATGTTTGGATGACACCTACATTAAATTTTTCAATCGGAGCATGATTGGCCGCTTCAATGCCTACGGAGATAAATCTCCTTGTTTCCAACGGATCAATGACCGCATCCACCCACAAACGCGCAGCCGCATAGTAAGGACTTAATTGATCATTATACCGATCCATAATCTCTTTCAATAACTTCGTCTCTTCTGCTTTTTCTATTGTTTTACCTTGCGCCTTTAAGGTACTGACGCGGATTTGCAACAACGTTTTGGCAGCGGCCGCTCCGCTCATTACGGCGATTTGCGCGGTGGGCCAGGCAATGATCAATCGTGGATCATATGCTTTGCCACACATGGCATAATTCCCGGCCCCATACGAATTACCAAGGATGACCGTAAATTTTGGTACCGTGGAGTTAGCTACAGCATTCACCATCTTGGCGCCATCCTTAATAATGCCGCCTTGCTCCGCTTTGCTGCCCACCATAAATCCGCTCACATCCTGCAGAAATAAGAGAGGAACTTTGCGCTGGTTGCAGTTCATAATAAATCGCGCGGCTTTATCTGCTGAATCGGAGTAAATTACTCCACCCATTTGCATCTCGCCTTTCTTTGTCTTCACTATTTTTCGTTGATTGGCAACGATGCCTACTGCCCAGCCGTCGATTCGCCCATAACCACAAATCAGTGTCTTGCCATGCAAAGCCTTGTACTCATCAAATTCAGAATCGTCAACGAGCCGACGGATGATCTCGAGTGTGTCATACGGTTTTGAACGATCGGCGGGGAAGCGTCCGTAGATTTCGTTTGGCTTTTCTTTCGGCTCTTTCGCTATAGTCCTGTCAAACCCGGCTACCTCGTTCTTCCCAATCTTATCCATGATACTGCGGATGTAATCAAGGCAGGCCTGGTCATTCGGAAATTTATTATCAGTGACACCCGAGATTTCACAGTGTGTAGTGGCTCCACCGAGGGTTTCATTGTCGATGTCTTCACCAATGGCGGCTTTTACAAGGTAGGAGCCAGCCAGGAATATGGAGCCCGTTTTATCCACAATCATGGCTTCGTCTGACATGATCGGGAGGTATGCTCCGCCTGCAACACAGCTACCCATGATCGCGGCGATCTGAACGATTCCCATGGAGGACATTTTCGCGTTGTTGCGGAATTGCCTCCCGAAATGTTCTTTATCAGGAAATATTTCATCCTGCATAGGAAGAAAGACGCCCGCACTATCTACCAGGTAAATAATAGGCAAGCGATTTTCCATCGCGATCTCCTGTGCACGGAGATTTTTTTTTGCTGTAATCGGAAACCAGGCACCTGCTTTTACAGTTGCATCATTCGCTACAATCACACAAAGCCTGCCTTTTACCCTGGCGATGCCGGTCACGACGCCACCGCCCGGGCAGCCACCCTGCTCTTTATACATGTCATCACCAGCAAGCAAACCGATTTCCAAAAAAACCTGTCCCTTATCAACGAGGTAGTCAACTCGTTCACGTGCGGTGAGTTTTCCCTTTTGATGTTGTTCCGCAGCTTTCTTTTCTCCTCCACCCAGGCGAAGTTTTTTTTCTTTTGTTTCCAATTGGAAACATAGTTGCTTGAATAGGTCTTCGTTCCGGTTGAATTCCAGGTCCATGTGCTGGCGGTGATAATTCGTTCGTTTATTTCTTTTGTGCGGCGGCCTTCTTCCGTTCCTCATCCCGCTTGATGTCGCGCTGTACTTTCTTACGGCTTTTGCCAAGGGGAGCAGTAAAGTGTTTGGGATAGTTATTCATATGACTCACCAAACTATCCAGGCGGACCAATAGCTTATTCAGATTCACATACAACGAGTCCTCCGTCATCAGCTTGCTCACCGTATTGTCGCCCTTTCTCAATCGGGTAAGGGTTTCGTTCAAACTCGTCAGGGTTTGCTGGGTTTTTGCGACCGTCTTATTCAATTCCAATTGCTTCAATGTATCTGATAGCACAGCAAAATTCTTAAGGGTTGGTTTCAATTCCGCCAGTGTTGCATTAAGGTTCGAAGCCACGTCGGTATAACTTGAGGAGAGCGAACCGATTTTGTCATTGGCATTCAGCAGGGTGTTGTTAAGAATGTCGGGGGTCTTCTGAAGTTTCTTAAAAATGGAATCGAGCCGTTGTGAATTCTTCGAAAGATTATCAATCACCACATTAAATTTGCTGAGCGTGGCTTGAAGATTGGTTGCCACCGGAGTAGCCGTTTCCGTTAACAAAGTCAGCATCCCTTTTGCCAACCCGGAATAAAGTGTATCACCTGCCTTTAAAGGCGAATTGACATCCCCGATAGAAATAACTATATATTTTCCTCCGAGCAACTCGCTGTCGAGAATGGCCTTTGTGGAATCGCCAAGTTTTATTTTTGAATCGATGTCAATTTCGACCAACACGCTGTGCGTTTTGTTGGGCAAAATGCTTATGGCACTTACTCGGCCCACTGCAAAGCCGCTTACACGGACCGGGTTTGAAACGGCCAGGTTGTCCACGTTGTCATAAATCACGTAATACCTCGTTGTTGTTGCAAAGAAGTCGATGCCTTTCAGAAAATTAAATCCAAAATAAAGCAGAACGATTGCCACTGATGCAAAAATTCCAACCATGAATTCTTTTGTTCTCACGAAATATCAGTTTATGGATTCTACTTGTGTTTTATACTCTTTAAAGGCGCGGTAAATCCCGGAGGCTATCAGGTTCTGACCATTTTCTTCATATAAGAACTTTTCTTCTTTTTGATTGGTGAGAAAACCTACCTCAATCAGTACGCTAGGCATGGCCGTCCGCCAAAGCACCCAAAAGTTAGCCTGTTTCACTCCATGGCTCCGTCTTCCTATCCGGCTCTTAAATTCACTCTCCACCTTCCCCGCAAACTTAAGACTACTCTCCTGAAAGGCTCCTTGGGCGATTGAAAATAAAATATTTGATTCCGGACTATTGGGATCAAAACCTTCATAGCGTTCTTCATAATTATCATCAAGAAGAATCACCGAGTTCTCGCGTTTGGCTACCTCCAGATTTCCCACCGATTTGCTTAGTCCCATCACATACGTTTCGGTTCCATTTATTTCAGGCTTCCAGATGGCATTGGCGTGAATGCAAATAAAAAGGTCTGCCTTATTTTTATTAGCAATGGCCGCGCGTTCGTCCAAGGGCAGGTAGCGATCATCCTTGCGGGTATAGATCACCTTTACACCGGGAATATTTTTTTCTATATAGCTCCCCACTTTCAGGGCTATCTTCAAAGCAACATCCTTTTCTTTCAAAAATACACCTTTTGTTCCCGGATCTTTGCCACCGTGGCCTGCATCAATCACCACGGTGTCTACAACATTATCAGCATGTTCACTTGCAGCGGAGGAGTTTAGCAAGGTTATTGCTAACAAAAAGACCTTGGTTAGGACATTCACGGATGCATATGAGGTATTTGACATAAATTCGCACAAAATCGTGAATTTTTCGCTAAAAGTTAAATTTTCGAATGTTCCGTTATCGGGCCTGTTGGTGCGTATCTTCTGCTTTTTATTATTTCTCATCTCAACAGTGGTTTCATTTGGCCAGGTCGAAAAACAGACAAAGTCACCAGTCGGAGACCTGCCCGTTCAACAACGCCCTTCTCTAAGCGATACGATTCCGGTAAAAACAGATTCCGTGAGAACAAGGCAAGATTCTCTTTCACGACGAAGGAAAAGTGATATCGAGACTACCATTTCCTACTCAGCACGTGACTCCATCAATTCAAGTTTGGACAGGAAGATCGTTCGCTTGTACGGTGACGCAAAAATAAAGTACGGAACGATTCAGTTAATGGCCGAGGATGTAACCATCGACTATGAAAATTCAACCATTTCAGCCAACGGCAGATTAGATTCACTGGGTAGACGCGTTGGTTATCCGGTTTTTATCAATGGAAATGAGAAATACGAGACGAAGTCAATTGTCTATAATTTCAAAAACAAGAAAGCTCGCATTTCAGAAGTTGTGACCACACAAGGTGATGCTTTCCTGCATGGAAAAGCTGTGTTTAAAAATGAAAAAAACGAGCTCCTTAGTCTGCGAAACGCGTATACCACGTGCAACCTTGCTCATCCTCATTACCAAATCATTGCATCGAAAGCCAAGGCGATTCCAGGTGATAAAATGGTCGTAGGACCGTTCCACATGGAGGTCAACGACGTGCCACTGCCGTTGGGGTTCGCCTTTGGGATTTTCCCATCACCGCGCAAGAGTGCTTCCGGCGTAATTATACCAATCTATGGAGAAGAAAAAAACAGGGGTTTTTTTGTGCGCAATGGAGGCTACTTCTTTGATATCAATGACTACTTTAAACTACAACTTACGGGTGATCTTTATTCAAAAGGTTCATCGGCTATTTATGTGAATTCAAACTATCGCAAACGCTATAGCCATAGCGGTTCCTTCAATTTCAGTTTCACCAATAACCATACCACGGGCAACATCGAAGATAAGAACACGGTGAAAGACTTTCGAATCACCTGGAGCCACACACCACAAACGCGAGGCACCGGACGTTTCTCGGCTTCTGTCAATGCCGCGACAGCTACCTATAACAATAGTAATTTCCTGGGCGTCAATACGAATCCAGCCGTTCCACGACTCGACAATACTTCCCGAAAATTAAGTTCCAATATTTCGTACTCAAAGACCTTCGGGACGGTCATGAGTCTGGGGATAAACTTCCGGATCAATCAGGACCTCACTACCAAGCAAGTAGACTTACCCTTACCGGACCTGAGCTTTAATATCAACAACATTTATCCTTTCAAGAAATCTGCTGGGGGTATGGTGCTTCAAAATCTCTCGGTTCGGTATACGATGTCTGCCACCAACCAAATTACAAATAACCTGGGCAGGAACTTTACAGATCTTTCCGGCAAGCCACTTAGCCATGATAGCATAGCTCCGTTCACCGCCCAAAATCTCCCTACGTTCTTTCGCAATGCACGGAAAGGGGTACGACATAATATTCCGCTCGCGACCTCTTTCAAAATACTTCGATTCTTCACCGTAAGTCCAAGCTTCGTATATGATGAATTGTGGTATTTCGAAAAGCTGAATTGGGGCCTTTCCAATGATGGCAGAAGCGCTGTTGTAGAAGATACCATCCGGCAATTTAACCGGGTGAGTAACTACTCCACTACCATTAGCCTAACGACACGCATCTACGGTACGTATCATTTCAAAGGGAAAACAGGTGTGCAGGCTATCCGGCATGTTATAAATCCCAACATTGGTCTGAGCTATCAGCCAAATTTTGGTGATCCTTCCTATGGTTATTATCAGAAAATAACAGTGGCCGACAGCAAATACCCGGTCTATAAATCGGTCCACGAAGGATTTGCGTACGGTACGTCACGTCTTGGTGAAAGTGCTTCCCTGGGGTTTGGTTTGAACAATACCGTTGAAATGAAGGTGAAGAGCAAAAAAGATACAGTGGCAAAAAAGGTTTCCCTCTTCAACACACTTTCGATTAACAGCAGCTATAATTTTGTTGCTGACTCATTCAAGCTGGCTCCGTTCGGAATAGCTGCCAATACAAACGTGCTCAATGACAAATTGAATATCAATCTCAATGGCACGCTGGACCCCTATAAGTACGTGAATCATTCAGTATTAAATAATGAGAAAACAGCCAGCACTATTGTGGAGGTCCGCAAAAATTATTTGACCTGGCAGGATGGCTCAGGCATCGGCAGGATTACAAACGCAAACCTTGCCTTGAGCACTAACCTTAGTCCGAAGGGGCAAAAGAAAGACACAGATACACGGGATAAAATAGCCAAATCCAATGCCTCCGACTCCGACAAGAAATTTCTACTACAGAATCCTGATACTTATATTGATTTTAATATCCCGTGGAACCTCCGCGTAAGCTATAACGCTGATTATGCACATGGAGTAAACCAAAAGTCCAAAATAACTCAGGCGATGCGTCTGAATGGCGATTTCTCTATAACAGAAAAATGGAAAATCACGTTTAACACCGGATATGACTTTCAGCAAAAAGAAATTACTCAAACTTTGCTAACAATCGCCCGTGATTTGCACTGCTGGCAGGTCAATTTGACCTGGACGCCATTTGGAAAATACACATCGTACACGTTCTACATCGGTATAAAATCTTCCCTGCTCAAGGATCTTAAATTGAACAGGACACGCTCCTTCTACGATACTCATTGAGCATCTTATTTCTGCCAGCCTTCAATCTCAGGAAGCGTAACTGGTGCCACGGCATCCAGCTTGAGTTTCTTTCTCATGCCTCCTATATCATTCAGTAGTTTTGATGCTTTTGTTTCGCGTAATTGGGCTACTGTAAGAATACCAAGCTTTTGAATAATTGGGAGCAATTCCTCACGGACGCCGGCCTCCCTGAATTCCCCTTCATGACTCACATGAGCATGCTTCTCTGGCTTCATTTGCGGAAAAAATATCACGTCCTGAATGGAAGGTGAATTGGTCATGATCATCGTCAGACGGTCGATGCCGATCCCTAACCCGGCTGTGGGCGGCATACCATATTCCAGTGCGCGGAGGAAATCCTCATCCAGCGCCATCGCTTCTTCGTCACCACGTTTGCCAAGTTCAAGTTGCTCTTCAAACCGATGTCGCTGATCAATGGGATCATTTAGTTCGGAAAAGGCATTACAGATTTCCTTGCTGTTGCAGATCGCTTCAAATCGCTCAACCAGTCCGGGCTTGCTGCGGTGTTTCTTCGCCAGCGGCGACATCTCAACCGGGTAGTCGGTGATAAATGTTGGTTGAATGAGTTGTGGTTCGCATTTCTCCCCAAAAATCTGGTCGATCAACTTACCTTTGCCCATCGTGCCATCCATCGGTACCCCCAGTGACCGGCACGTAGTTCGCAAAGCTTCTTCGTCCATCGTTGAAATATCGACGCCTGTGAAATGCTGTATCGCTTCAAACATGGTGAACCGTTTCCACGGGCGCTTGAAGTTGATGATGTTGTCTCCAACCTGCACTTCGGTCGCGCCATGAAGGTCAAGGGCCACTTTTTCAATCATTTCCTCTACCAGATTCATCATCCACTGATAATCCTTGTAGGCCACGTACAATTCTACCTGTGTGAATTCAGGATTATGAAAGCGCGACATACCTTCATTGCGAAAATCTTTTGAAAACTCATATACACCATCAAATCCTCCCACAATCAGCCGTTTGAGGTAAAGTTCGTTGGCAATGCGCAAGTATAGCGTCATGTCCAGCGTGTTGTGATGGGTCGTGAACGGACGAGCCGCCGCACCGCCGTAGAGCGGTTGAAGAATAGGAGTTTCTACCTCGAGATAACCTTTGTTGTTCAAATACGCACGCATTGAGTTGACCAGGTTAGTGCGTTTTACAAATGCTTCCCGAACCTTCGGATTCACCACGAGATCAACATATCGCATACGGTATCGCTGCTCAGGATCAGAAAAGGCATCGTGACGATGAATCTTACCCGCTTCATCGGTAGTTTCTTTAACAACCGGCAATGGCCGGAGGGATTTGGACAAGACTGTCAGGCTTGTTGCATGAATTGATATCTCACCTGTTTGTGTAGTGAAAACAAATCCCTTAACACCGATGATGTCACCAATGTCAAGAAGTTTCTTGAATACGATATTGTAAAGCGATTTGTCTTCACCCGGGCTCAGGTCGTCCCTCCGAAGATAAACCTGAATTTTTCCGGACTGATCTTGTAGCTCTGCAAAGGAGGCGTTGCCCATAATCCGCCGGGTCATGATACGGCCGGCAAACGAGACATTCTTGAATGCCTCACGTTGAGATGGGTATTTTTCGAGTATCTCTTTCGCAGTAGTGGTAACATCAAAAAGGTCGGCCGGGTATGGATTGATTCCCAGCTTGAGCAGCTCTTCAAGGCTTTGTCTGCGTATGATTTCTTGTTCGCTTAATTGCATGCGTTGGTTTTAAAACTAGTGTGCAGTCCAGTCGATTTTTAAATTCGAAGACCCAAAAATAGAGGAATTTAGCAATGGATGCGTTGCTAATGTCTAATGTTGTGACAAACATCACATAATTAAGCTACACTAGGCTTTCTGTTTTTTACGGCGGGCGAGTTCTTTTCGAATGAGCGACAACTCGCGGCTGCTTTGCCCGGCTACAGAGGTATTTTCTGATGCCCTGCGCAGTAGGTACGGCATCACAGACTCCACCGGACCATACGGTACATACTTGGCTACGTTGTAGCCAGCTTTCGCCAGGTTAAATGAAATGTTGTCACTCATCCCCAGCAATTGAGCGAACCAAATCCTCTCGTCATTCGGTCTCATGTTATGTTTTTGCATGAGCAATGCAAGATATTGGTTGCTGTATTCATTGTGTGAGCCGCATACAATGGAAATCCGTTGCTTATTATCAACGCAGAAAGTAAGCGCCTTGTTGAAGGCATCATCTGTGTCTTCCTTTGATGGCTGAATCGGAGTGAGGTATCCTATCGCCGTGGCGCGGGCCCGTTCTTTTTCCATGTAAGCACCCCGTACCAGTTTCACTCCCAAAAAGTAATTATGCATGGTGGCGGTGTGAAAGGCTTCCCGCAAGTTGGTGAGCATACCGGTGCGATACATTTGGTAAGTATTGAATACAATTGCCTTTGCGCGATTATACTTTGCCATCATTTCATACGCTAGCGCGTCAATCGGGTTTTGGATCCAGGTCTCCTCGGAATCAATCAAAACAGGAATGCTCATGGCAAACGCCTTGGCGCAAATGCGTTCAACCCGGGCTTTCACTTTTGCAAATGCAGCCTCTTCTTCTTTCGATAATGTCTGTCCCGACTGAATTTTCTCAAGCAAAGCTGTGTGTGCCATGCCCGTCATTTTGAACACACAAAAAGGTATGTTGGCCGAGCGTCCTGCTTTATCAAACGTCTCAAGGATTTCCTTCGCCGTTGCATCAAATCCGGCTTCTGTTTTTTTTCCCTCTACCGAATAGTCAAGAATCGTTTTGACATTAAACTCACCCAGGTGTTGTGTGGCCTTCTCCGTTTTTTCGATGGTTTCACCTCCACAAAAATGTTCGAACACTGTCGCTCGCACCAGGCCTTTGATGGGCAAGTGCAGTGACATAGCCAGTTTTACAGCCCTGGTTGACAATTTTGAAATAAAGGGATTATTTACAACAGTGAAAATAAAACTTGCTTTTTTTAATTCACTGTCTGATTTGTAGCTAAATGCAGTGGCCGTATCATCAAACTTCACCGAGGGATTGATCTCCATGGAAACAGATTTGCAGGCCCAAATATAGTAGCGGATTCGGTTTTAGCCTCACCTCCCACCTACGCCAATCCCGATATCGAGACGGCTACCAAGCTGTCCTGGTTCCTTTGGAGGAGATAGGAGTGAAATGCTTCTATTGATTCAATAGGTATGCGACAATAATTCAGTTATTTTGTTTACCGGATTCCATGACCCAAATCAATATTCAAAAGGAACCTTCTCTTAGCCAGGCATTCCTCAGGAAATATTCGCGTATTGGCGTGCTGGTGGATGAAAATACCAAGCGTTTTTGTTATGAGCAGATAAGAGCAAATCTGCCTCCTCATCACATAATTCAGGTTCCTGCTGGAGAAGTGCATAAGAATTTGCACACATGCCAGCAGATTTGGCAACATCTTACCGACTATCAGTTTGACCGTCACTCGCTGTTGATTATTGCCGGTGGTGGTGTGCTGGGCGATATGGGTGGGTTTTGCGCGGCCACTTTTAAACGGGGTATTGATTTTCTCCTCTTACCCACCACCCTGCTGTCGCAGGTTGACGCAAGCATCGGCGGCAAGCTTGCCATCGATTTTGGTCCCTATAAAAATCATATTGGCGTATTTCAGCAACCGGTATCAACACGCATTGCTACTAATTTTCTTGAAACGCTTCCTAAACGCGAGCTACGTTCTGGTTTTGCCGAGGTGATCAAACATTGCCTTATTGCTGATAAAACAATGTGGAACACGATCCGAACGCGATCCCTGGAAGATCAGGATTGGCTGACGCTTGTGAAGCACTCCGTGAAGATAAAAAACAATGTGGTCAAAAAAGATCCACGGGAAAAAGGGTTTCGGAAAATCTTAAACTTTGGACATACAATCGGTCACGCCATGGAGGGACATTTTCTCGCATCCAGCAACCGACTTTTTCATGGAGAGGCCATTGCAGCAGGAATAATCATGGAGTCTTTCATTGCTTGCCGCAAAAAGCTCCTGCCAGACAAAGACCTTCAAGACGTTACCCACTACATTTTTTCGATTTTTGATAAGATTGGAATGCCCCGGGAAAACACGTGGATGAACCTGTTGAAGCAAGACAAAAAAAATAAAGGGAATAATATTTTTATGGCCCTGCCGAAGCAAATTGGGAAAGCTGTGTGGGACGTGGCGGTCAGCGACAAAGAAATCCGCGACGCAATTGAGTATTACCAATCGTATCAGACATAGTGAATTTCCGATTCTTCCGGGGAGCCTTTTTCTTTTTTAAAGGTATGCTTCAGGTCATTTGCCTTTTTGACGACGAATTGTTTCGTCCTCTTCTTCCGGTCACCTGTCAGCAACCAGGCCGCGAGCAACGCACCCCCCGCTATCCCGATACCAATCACAACCTTACGTGTTGTACTCATATTCGTCTTAACTATTTTTGGTGCTAAATGGTTTCATATTATGATAAAATCAAATAAAAATAGCCTGTCTTTATTTAAAACGTATCACTAAAAACCAAACTCCTTGACTAACCGGATTGATATTCTTAAAAATTCATCGCTGCAAGGAAACGTTCGTTCGCTGCCTTCCTCAAAGAGTCTAAGCAACCGCGCCTTGATCATCAACGCTCTGATGAAAAATCCTGGAAAATTGGAAAACATTTCGATAGCCCGTGACACGCAACTCATGCAGTCCCTTTTGACTACCCCGAATCACGTGATTGATGTGATGGATGCCGGCACAACCATGCGTTTTCTTACAGCTTACTTTGCCGTCACCGGCCAATCCAAAGTGCTTACAGGCACAGATCGGATGAAAGAGCGCCCCATCCACTTGCTAGTAGATGCTTTACGCATGCTGGGTGTAACCATTACATACGTTGGAAAAGAGGGATTTCCCCCGATTGAAATCAAGGGATTCAGCCAACAGTTGATCAATCGGATTTCCATCCGGGGAGATGTCAGCAGCCAATTTATTTCTGCCCTGATGATGGTAGCGCCGGTCCTTCCAAAAGGCCTGACCATCCAATTGGAAGGTAAGGTAGGAAGCCTGCCCTATTTGAGAATGACGGCTGAACTGATGGGTTTGTTTGGGATGAGGCCGGAAATCAAAGACCAGCAAATCGTAGTGACGTCGGGGCCCTACAGACCGGCTGCCTACCGCATCGAACCAGATTGGTCGGCGGCCAGTTACTGGTTCGCCTTTACGGCATTAGCAGAATCAGCCGATATACTTTTGCCTGATGTGGATTCCTATGCGCTACAGGGAGACCAGGTAATCGTTAAGATCATGAATCAATTGGGTGTGAAGGCAGCGTTTCAAAAGGAAGGGCTTCGCCTATCGAAAACCAGTTTGAATACTGGCACGCTTGTCTGGGATTTTTCCAACTGCCCGGATCTGGCCCAGACTGTGCTGCCGGTTTGCGCAGCAAAGAAAATTGCTGGTGAATTTACGGGTCTTGAAAGCTTGCGGATTAAAGAAACCGATCGCATCACAGCCCTTCAAAATGAATTGGCAAAAATTGGCGCACGTCTCGAGGAGACCGGAAAAGGGACCTGGAACCTTGTCCCCGGAAGGACCCCTGCCAGCTTCAAAAAAATTTCTATCAATACCTACCATGACCATCGTATGGCGATGGGCTTTGCCCCGTGGGCAACCTTAACCGATGTTGAAATTGAAAGCCCTGATGTAGTTCAGAAATCTTATCCTGGATTCTGGGAGGATATGAAAGTAGTGGGGTTCAAGGCCTCACCCTAAATCCCTCTCCGCGGGAGAGGGACTTTCGCCTCCAAGGAGAAGGGAACTGGGTGAGGGATTATTGAATTGCCACGGCCTTAAGGCCATGGCAATTTTAGTCCAAATGAAGTAGCTTGATTGCAACAAATTGACAAGCTCCCCATGAGGCATTCAAAAATGGCAAAGTCAGCGGGTTTTAACGTCCAATTTTTAACAAATTGAAATACATCGGTGCCAGTGCAAGCCGGCTGCCATACCAGGAAAACATTTCACCATCCACTGTCCGAACGAAAGACTTTGGCAGGATTTCGAGTATTTCTGAGACGTGTCTTTCGGAAAACGGATAAGGCTCCGTGGAAAGCAATACCACCTCTGGATTCAGGTCTTTCATTATTTCCAAGGAAAGCTCAGGATAGCGCTGGTATTGGTCCAACACATTGACCAGTCCGATCTTCTCCATCATGGAATGAATGAAGGTCTTGTTCGCTGCTCCCATCCAGGGATTTCTCCACATCAAATAAAGTGTTTTGATTCCTTTTAACGGTTTTAATACCTCAAATGCTTTTTGAATCCTTTTCACAATTTCCTTTCCCTTCATTTCGCAATCCGTGATAATGGAAATGGATTGAATCATCCTGATGGCGTCCTCAAATTCAGTGACATCACTCATCCAAACCGGAGTGTGTTGCTGAAGTGCCGAGATGCCCTCAAAATAATTTTCTTCTTTGTTCCCAATAATTAAATCTGGTCGAAGTTGGTTGATAACATCCACTTGAAAATTCTTCGTACCGCCCACGATGGTTTTTGTTTTACGCCAATGCTCCGGATGTATGCAAAATTTTGTGATGCCAACGACCCGGTCTTCAAGGCCTAAATCGTATAATAATTCTGTTTGAGACGGAACTAATGAAATAATGCGTTGGGGAGTATTTGACAACTCCATTTTATTTCCCATTTGATCAGTAAAAGCAGGCCAGCCATGGGGTTTAAGCATATTTTAAAAACTTTTAAGTCCCGATAGTTATCGGGATGGCGTTTGAAATGTTATGTTTCAATTTTCGAGGATGGTAATATTTTGAGCGGACTATTTGATATACCGGAAGTCCTGTCCTGGTTTTGCCTGGAGAAGCACTTCATAAATCAGATTAATTACATTATCCACATCATCTTTATGGACCATCTCCACGGTGGTATGCATGTACTTCAACGGAAGTGAAATAAGCGCTGACGCCACTCCTTCGGCTGAATAGGCAAACGAATCCGTATCTGTACCCGTGGAGCGAGACACTGCCTGACGCTGAAATTTGATTTTTTTCTTTTCGGCCGTTTGGATGATCATCTTCAACACATTATTCTGAACGGCCGGACCATAACACACCACCGGGCCAAGTCCACACTTCAGATTTCCGCTCTCCTTCTTGCTGTACATCGGGGATTGCGTGTCGTGCGTCACGTCCGTGCAGATGGCGAGGTCCGGTTTGATCCTGCGTGAAATCATTTCGGCACCGCGTAAACCAATTTCCTCTTGCACCGCATTTACAATATAAAGACCGAATGGCAATTTCTTCTTATTCTCTTTCAATCTTCGTGTTACTTCAGCGATTATAAAACCACCCATGCGATTGTCCAGAGCACGTCCCACAAAAAAGTTTTTACCCAACTCGATGAATTCATCTTCAAATGTTATTACACAACCAACGTGTACCCCCTGCGCTTCCACATCTTTTTTATTATCGGCGCCAATGTCAATAAAAATATTTTTAAGGCTGGGGGCTTCTTCCTTGCCAGCGTCACGAACGTGGATGGCAGGCCAGCCGAAGACGCCTTTTACAATTCCCTTGTCTGTATAAATATTGACGCGCATGGAAGGAGCGATCTGATGATCAGAGCCGCCGTTGCGCCTCACGTAGATGTAGCCTTCATCGGTGATATAATTTACAAACCAGGAGATCTCATCGGCGTGAGCTTCAATCACTACTTTATATGCTGCTTTTGGATTGATGATGCCTACCGCTGTTCCATATACATCAACCATGTGATCATCAATATAGGGCTTTAGATAATCGAGCCATATCTGCTGGCCGGTGTGTTCGAAGCCGGTAGGGGAAGAATTGTTGAGGTAACGGAAGAGGAATTCTTTACTTTTTTTGTCCATGGTTTTAGATTTTTAACCGCGGAAAACGCAAAGGTCTCGCGGAGGTGCACAAAGGTAGATTAAATGTGAAGTATTTTGAAACATAACCCGTTTGGAAATAGATGGGTTCATATCACGGGACAAGCTCTTGAAAAAAATGAGCACATCAACCTTGCCCATTTATACATCGCAAGAATTTCTAAAAACCCGGTAACGAATAGTTTTACAACGGAATATTCCCATGCTTCTTCTTCGGCAGCACGGCAACTTTATTCTCCAGCATCTTGAACGCCCGGATTAATTTCTCCCGCGTCTGCTCGGGATAAATTACTTCATCAATGTAGCCGCGGTGAGCGGCTTTGTAAGGATTAGCAAATTTCTTTGTGTACTCTTCAACTTTTTCAGCGAGCTTGGCTTCGGGGTTGGCTGCTTCTGAAATTTCCTTTTTGAAAATAATTTCAGCGGCTCCCCTGGCGCCCATTACAGCAATCTCGGCGGTAGGCCACGCATAATTCAGATCAGCCCCAATGTGCTTCGAATTCATCACATCATATGCTCCACCGTAAGCCTTCCGTGTGATCACCGTGACGCGAGGCACCGTTGCCTCTGAGAAAGCGTAGAGCAACTTCGCACCATTGACGATGATTCCATTCCACTCCTGATCGGTGCCGGGAAGAAAACCCGGAACATCTTCCAATACGAGCAATGGAATATTAAAACTATCACAGAAGCGCACGAACCGGGCGCCCTTTACACTTGAATCAATGTCAAGTACACCGGCTAAGGAGGCGGGCTGGTTACCCACAATGCCTATGCTCCTTCCGGCCAGGCGGGCAAACCCCACCACTATATTTTCTGCAAAGTTTTTATGCACTTCAAAAAAGCTGCCGTCATCGGCTACCCCATTGATCACCTCACGCATATCGTAGGGCTGATTGGGATTGACTGGGATGATGTCGTTCAGCACGGGACGTTTTTCGTCGCCTACTGTATACGGAAGCCGGGGTGGTCCGTCTTCACAATTCTGTGGGATATAACTAAAAAGTTTCTTTATCTGTGAAATGCATTCGGCCTCATTAGCACAAGCAAAGTGCGTCACGCCGCTTTTCGTACTGTGGGTGGAGGCGCCGCCCAGTTCTTCGGCTGTTACATTTTCATGGGTAACGGTCTTCACTACGTTGGGTCCCGTCACAAACATGAAAGAAGTATTCTCCACCATGAATATAAAATCGGTCATGGCAGGAGAGTACACCGCGCCACCTGCACAAGGCCCCATGATGGCGGATATCTGCGGTACCACACCGGAAGCCATTACATTTCTATAAAAAATATCAGCATAACCGCCAAGGGATACGACACCCTCCTGTATACGCGCACCCCCCGAATCATTGAGCCCGATGACTGGCGCCCCGTTTTTCATAGCCAGATCCATGATCCTTACGATCTTCTCCGCGTGTGTCTCTGAGAGCGAGCCGCCAAAGACAGTAAAGTCTTGCGAGAAAACATATACAAGTCTTCCGCTGATGCTCCCGTAACCTGTTACCACACCGTCACCCAGGTAATATTCTTTATCAAGTCCGAAATCTTTGCTGCGGTGCATGACAAACTTCCCCATCTCCTCAAAACTATTCTCGTCCAACAACAGGAGCACCCGCTCACGGGCCGTGAGTTTTCCCTTTGCATGCTGCTGTTCGATCCGTTTCTCCCCGCCTCCCAACAACGCTTCCTTGTTCTTGCGGTCGAGTTCTTCAAATCTTTCTTTCCTGGGGTCTTTCTGTTGACTCATACGATTCTGGTTGATCAAATATAGTTATTGTTTATTCCGATATGCTAACTTGCTTTGAGCAGAAATCCTTGATTTCGTATGTTATAAAAATGCACGAGAAAATTGCCATCATCGACCTGGGGACGAATACATTTCACTTGCTGATTGCCTCACTGGAAAACGGAAAAACTAACATCCTGCTGCGAGAGAAGCAGTCTGTGAAGATTGGACTGGGTGGCATCAATCAGCGCATAATCACTGATGAAGCCTTCCATCGGGCACTCGAATGCGTGAAGAGGTTCAAAAAAACCCTGACCGAATGGAACATTACCCGTGTGCAGGCGTTGGGAACCAGTGCGCTGCGCAATGCGCAGAATGGAAAAGAAGTAATTCAAAAAATTAAGGCTTCAACCGGGATTGATATAAAACTAATATCCGGCAATGAGGAAGCGGAATTCATTTACTTCGGTGTTCGATCGGCCCTTGATCTTGGCTTGAACAATTCGCTCATCGTTGACATCGGTGGTGGAAGCGTGGAGTTCATTATTGGAAATCGTTACTCCATTCTTTGGAAACAAAGTTTTGAAATCGGTGCCCAGCGATTGTTGGAATTGTATCACAAACACGACCCTATCCTGGCAGGAGAAGTAAAACAACTGGAAGCTTATTTTCAAAAATCGTTGACACCTCTTCAGGAGGCCATCAAATTGCATGCACCGTTAACGTTGGTCGGATCTTCCGGTACATTCGACACGCTGAGTGAAATTTATTGCATTCATCACAATCTTAAATATTCAATCAGTCACAATGAAACGCCGCTTACGGTAAGGGGCTTTTATGAAATTCATAAAGAGTTATCGGCAAAGACGCGGGCTGAACGTTTGCAAATCCCTGGGATGATTGAAATGCGTGTGGACATGATTATGACAGCTAGTTGTTTGGTAAAGTATCTGCTCGATATATTCACATTTGAGAATATACGGGTGTCTTCGTATTCGTTAAAAGAGGGTGTTCTGGCCAGGTGGGCGGAGGGAAACTTCCGCGAGGTTTAAACAGTATAGTTTTGAAAGAGCAGACCTGTACAAATGGTAATCAGGTAATCGGTAATCAGGTAATCGGTCGCTCCAGGGTGAGACAGGTTCTTAAAACCAAGCTGTCAAACTTCCTACAACCAATGTGCTCCCATTCGTTGGGTTTTGATTTTCATCCAGGTAGACGTTGTCCGTAGAAAAGAACCTCCTGGTTTCAAACCGGAGCAAGGCAAGCCGATGCAGTTTGAAGTTAAGACACGCACCGACACTGGAGGCACGAAATCCCGGAACACCGGTAATTGCAGTCTCATGCACTGCGCCCGTATCGTTGTAATGCTCAATCCTGCCGGACAACGAAAAAACATCAGTAAACGCATAACTGCCAATAAAATTCACCTGCCACCAGGAAGCAGTAGGGGTGTCGTTTTTTTGCTGATATCCAAAATAAAAGGACGATGTCGCCGAAAATTTTCCTCCCGAATTATAAATCCAGTAGAAGTCGTTGAAGTAGCGCATGCGGAAATTTGGATGGAGAAATGAACGTTCGTCCCCGACATACGTAGTCCAGTTAAACAGCATGGATTTGTTAGGCCGGTATTCCAGTTGCGTACCGATTGATTTTCCGTTGTTATTGTCCTGTATCACCTGCCACCCATTGATGACATAGAAGTAGGAATTCAGCTTCGCATTGATAGGCACACTAAGTTTGGCCCCGGTCACATAGTACGGAACATTCTCCGGGGCAAACGATCGCGTGTACATCAGATGATCTTTTGAAATGGCGCTTTCATTGGTGTATGGTGAGCCCAATACGCCAATGTCAATCCAGATTTTTTTCTTTTCAGAAATGAGCACACCCACGTTCGCCTCCACCATGTTCTTCAGCGAGCCCGGTTCATTTTTGTAATTCGCGTCCATGTAAGTGCCGAAGCCCGGCACAAATCTCGCGCGCATGTACTTCGACCGGTAGCGAACGTCCACATACGCCAGGTTAATGGTCAGTTCGTTGTGCCTTGCTGAGGACACAAAGTATGGGATGGTGCCCTTGGCTGGCTTATTGAAGTTATACCCGTAGTAGGAATCCACATAGCCGCCAATTCCCACATTTCCGATGACGGTGGTCGTTACCGTATCCATGGTGGCGGTGTTGATGACTTGTGCGGAGGCAAGGCATGGTAAGGTAAAGAGGAGAAAACATTGGGAGGCTTTACGGATCATTCATAAAAATAGAAAAAACTGTTGACCCCGGCCTCACCCCTGGCCTCTCTCCGGGGGAGCGGGGAAGAATTAGTGAGCTTATAGGCCCGTGATCTGTTTGTCTTTGGGATATTTTACTTCAAACTTGAACACGGTTTTTTTCGTCTCATTGGGTTGTAGTGTCCAGATCCAGGTGAGTTTGCCTGTATCTTTGTTGTAGTTCGCACCGCCTGTGTCCGACACGGTTACTTCAATCTGATTGTTCCGGGTAACGGGTACCTGATCTTCAATCACAATTTTAATAGCCTCCTGCTTGGTGTTGCGCACCGATAGCTCGAATGCAGAAGTTTCACGAACATTGGTGCCAATTGCCTTGCGGGAAACAAAGTCTTTAACCCTTTCACGCTTCACTACAATGCGTTTATCACGACCGAGGGAAACCGAAAGTGTATCCTTGATTGAATTGGGATCAATAAACGTTTTTCCGATAAAAGTTCCCTCAAAGAAGATGTTGGCCTCGCCAGGAAGCAGACTGAACTCTTCCCAACCTGTGGCTTTCGCAATAAGAAAAGCATCGAGGTCAAGTTTGGGGGCCACCGAGTATTGATAATTCGCTTTCATCTCATAGCTGCGGATGTCGACAAGTGTGGGTTGATTCGAAGAGGAAACATTGTATGGAAGTGAAATGTCAAATTCCGTATTCAATGAAGTTTGAATGGTCTGCACGTACTCTGCCACTGACTCCGCCGGAACAACTACTACCTCACTGAGTTCCTGTTGATCATTCTCCTGCTTGGCTACACCAGCAACTCCACGATTCATCGACTTATATTTTTCTTCTGATACTATGACAGGTACATAAAAATCCAAATACCATGCAGAAAGCTCAGGTTTCAAACCACTGAGGTTGGGATTTGCGGTCGATAATTTCAAATGAACATTTTTCCATTCCTCACCGGTGCCCTGAAAAACATTGGCTTTATAACCAAGTTGTACAGGGCTTCGGGTATTGGTGGCACGCAAATCATATAGTGGATACCAGCCTGCGTTGGCTACCACGTAATTCACTTCGAGGTCAACAGTTGTAGGTGCCTCGGCAGAAACGCTCACCACGATCTCACTGGTGTTGCGACTATACAATTCATTTTGTGAATTAATTTGTGACTGCACGCGAGCCATCCGGATGTTGAGATGTTTTATTTTATCATCCTGCTTCATGCGGGCATTGACTATTTCCCCCAGGCGACTACGGTAGAAATCAGCCATCGCTTTTAGCTCGGCGACCGTCAGATTCTGAGTGGTACCGCCAATTTTCTGATTGCTCAGCAACATCTGTTCTTCCTTATTTAAAATCTCTTTCTGGCTCTGCTCGAGTATTATTTGCTTCTGATAAAATTCCAGGGAGTCTTTCAAACTTTTCAGGACTTTGGGGATATTCAGTTCATTCAAATAATTCTGGCGGTGACTGGTGCCAAGGATGATGAAGTTTCCCTTACCGGCCACTTGTATGCTTTGTGGGTCCAATTGCGAAGTAAGACCCTTGATCACAAGATTAGTTTTTCCAGCCTCCAGCCGGGTTTTGGCTTCCCGGGTTACCTGTGCTTTCGCAAGGAAAATGGTGACGTTCGTGATTTTGGAATCGACGGGCTTGTCGGCTTGACCGGAAACAGTGAATGAAAGCCCTACGAGGATAATTCCAAGAGTTGTCTGGATTGGATGTTTGAGGCTCATAATTTTTCAATTTTAGCATTAGGATGCCAGCGGTGTAGGTTTTCCATAAGTGAAGTTTGGGGTGGCGTAAGATAGTCGTTATATTTTAAGGCGATCGAATGACAAAAATGCTTGTCCCGGGAGAGGTATTATATTTCGTATAAAATTGTTTTTTTCATTCGTCGGTTGCTCGGTAGGGAACAAATGTTATCCTTCGGCCGTGGCAAACATCGGGTACCTGACGGCACCCTTCCACCAAAACGCGTGTAAATTCCTACAAATATTTTGTTCCTAATGGGACGATGAAAGGAATAATGTGGGTGTTGGGTGTTGGCTTGGGCACGGTCGCTGAAGGTGAGGGCAGAATTAGAAACCACAGATCATGTAAGGGCAACTTTCCTTCCTTATTTTTACAAAATGGAATACAATAATTTTTCGTACCCCCACCTCTGGCAATTTGCTCATGATGTATTTCTTAAAATCGGCTGCCCTCCTGACCATGCGAGACAAGCCTCCGATGTATTGCTCAGTGCAGACCTGCGCGGGATTGATTCACATGGTTTAGCGAGGCTCAGCGGCTATGTACGATTGTGGGACGTAAAGCGGGTCAACAGCACACCCAACATTCGTATTGTACATGAATCACCCAGTACCGCGGTGGTGGATGGTGATCAGGGTTTGGGATTGGTCATCGCTCCATACGCGATGGAAATTGCCATTGCAAAAGCAAGGACCTGCGGTACGGGCTGGGTGGCCGTTAAGAACTCCAACCATTTTGGAATAGCCGGTTATCATGCGATGAAAGCGTTACAGCATGACATGATCGGCATCGCCATGACGAATGCCAGTCCCCTGGTGGCCCCCACTTTTTCTGTCGAACGATTGTTGGGAACTAATCCAATTTGTGTAGCCATACCGGCGGGCAAGCAGCCACCTTTTGTTGCAGACTTTGCTACGACCACCGCCGCCAATGGCAAACTTGAAATTTTGCAACGCAAAAATCAGGAAGCGCCCGTCGGGTGGATACAAACGAAAGACGGCGGACCATCCACCAATCCACACGAATTAAAAGATGGCGGGGCGCTCATCCCCCTTGGCAGTGACCGCGAGCATGGAAGTCATAAAGGCTTTTGCCTTGGTGCGTGGGTGGATATTTTTTCAGCGGTTCTTTCGGGCGCTAATTACGGTCCTTGGGTTCCCCCCTTCGTGAGTTTCCTTGCACCGCCCACCGATCCGGTAGGTGATGGCATCGGTCATTTTTTTGGTGCCATGCGGGTCGATGCATTCCGGCCTGCGAACGAGTTTAAGGACCACATGGATAATTGGATCTCGCGTTTCAGGTCGGCAAAAACAATCGCTGGTCAATCGCATGTCATTATTC
Source organism: Cyclobacteriaceae bacterium (assembly GCA_025350305.1). Lineage (GTDB taxonomy): Bacteria > Bacteroidota > Bacteroidia > Cytophagales > Cyclobacteriaceae > ELB16-189. Next base: position 25,174 of record JANXYC010000028.1, read on the forward strand.
CCGGCGATCCTGAAAGGGAATGCGAGGAGCTGCGAAGAAAAGAGGGGATCGCCCTTCACCCTGACGTGGCGGATGACTTGAGACAACTTGGAGAAAAATTGGGGGTGAAGCTATAAATCAGAACGAAAAAAATACGCGAAATACCCAAGGCGAATTGAACACACGATCTGCCGGATTATAAAGGACATCATACAAGGCCATTGCATTAATAGATCCGCGTGCGCCTACCGGCTGCCGGAAGCCTACTCCCATCAGCATGCGGTTATATATTTTCCGGGGTGTGTTGGGATCATAGGTGGGGGAATTCAGGATCATGTACTCGCTGTACAAAAACATCTGGCCGAGATTGTAACGGACAAATGGACTAATTCCATATTGTGTCACCGATTGACCAACATCCGGATAGCTATAATACTGATAGGTTATAGTCGAGCCAACTGAAAATTGATTTGTCACCATGTAGCCCAGGATTGGATAAAGACCGATATAGGTGTACCGACCGTAGTAGGCATTCGTTCCACCGCTGAATCCCAAACCTCCTCCAACGTACACCCGATCCATGAAAGAAGATTTTCCGTTTTCGTCAATGGTGCGTTGTCCAAACGCCAATACGCTGCAGGATGCAATTAAGGCGCAAACCAGTAACCCTTTCATTGTTTAATCCTTTTCTTCTATTATGAAAATATCTTCTGACGGTTTTTTCATTAAATATTTCTCCCGGGCAAATTTTTCTAATAGATCGGTCGTACCCATGAGTTCCTCCCGGTCTTTCTCCACTTCTTTAATTTTCTCCTGGTAGTATTCCTTTTCATTTTCCAGCGAGCGCAGTTTTGAAGAAAGCCTGTACCGGTTGATCAAATCATTCGAATCCAGAAAAATCATCCATAAAAGAAAGGTTGCGCCGGTGACGAAATAGAAATTTCTGAAAACCGGCGGGAGTCGCTTTAACATAAGTTTAAAAAATAACAATGCGAAGATAGGGGATTTTTGGGAATCGCAAGAGCAGCGGGCTGGTATGGGCGCATTTCAAATTGTCGCATTCAAACTACTTGACTTTAGGCTAAAGCCCTATAACATTAGGACCAGAATTGCCCCGGGTTTAAACCCGTGGCAATTCTGGTCCACACACATGGACTTTAGTCCATCGCAACAATTTGAAATGCACCCCTGGGTATTGGCGGCGCCAAAGCTTAACCCTGACCTCCGTAGTATTTTTTGGCACATGTTCATACAAATGGGTTGCTCCGTATTTTAAGGTTTTGTTGTTTACATTTAATCTCTACGGCATACAAAAAATGAATCCCGAGGCACTGAACAAAATCGCTCATCAATGGATTGACGCCTTCAACCGGCACGACCTGGAGAGTCTATTGGCATTGTACGATGACCAGGCGGAACATTACAGCCCCAAGTTGAAACTGCGCTTGCCCCGGACAAATGGCTTAATCAAAGGAAAAGATGCCTTGCGCGCGTGGTGGGAAGATTCGTTCGATCGTTTACCGTCACTTCATTACGAAGTGATTCAGCTTACACCTTTTGAGAACCGGATTTTTATGGAATACCTGCGACACGTGATGGGTGAAGATGATCTCAGGGTGGGGGAAATGCTTGAGGTGAGAAATGGATTGATTGTATTTTCGAGGGTGTACCATAGTTAGTATCGGCCTCACCCCGGCCCTCTCCGGAGGAGAGGGTGAAACCCTCCGGAGAAGAGAGTGAAACCCTCCGGAGGAGAGGGTGAAGCCCTCCGGAGAAGAGAGTGAAACTCCGTAGGAACATTTTCCCTCTCCTCCGGAGAGGGTTAGGGTGATGCCACCTCCACAAAAGTTACGCACCTTACCGGTTTCCCATTTTGAGTAACGCCTTCCGCCACGATGCGATAATGTCCCGGTAAGTCAGAAGCAAAAAAGGAAATGATGGCCGTCCCGGTTTTTTGATCGGTCCTAATTTCAGGATTCCAATAAAGAAGCGATCGGTAATCGGCTATACTGGAATTGGTTTTGGGATCTTCATAATCGGGAAACCTGAATCTTCCTGGCTTTGAGTAGCCGGGGACTTTTATAACTGAAATATTTTTTTTGATTTTAACTTCTTCTTCAGAGGTGCCTTTTTTTGTATAAACAGAGAGAACTCCGCCTGCACCAGAAGCACCGTACAGAACGTTAAGTCCAGTCTTTAGTTCGATCGATTCAACGGTGGAAGGATCAATGGTACCAAGAATTTCCCCAGCGGAGCCACCGGGCACTTCAGGGTTACCAACAAAAACATCATTAAGAGTGACGAGCACTTCGCGCGGATAACTCAAAGAAGCAGTTGCAGCCTTTAAAAGATAGACCACCCATCTCCCATTTTGGTCTGTCCGCACCACCAAGCCTGGAAATTTACCTGGTAACGTCAACAAGAGATTACCATACGCTGCATTAATATCCTTTGCTTTAAGAACATAGTTAGGCTTTCCATACGGCCGCCTAGTGCGATATTCAGTTGTGTATTCCTCTGCTATCCTACTGGCCCTTATCTCCACCTCTTTGAGCATCTTCGCGTCTTTCGACGGCTCATACCGTATCCGCTGCGGCGATTCGGTTTTAACAATGTCAATCCGATAACTGATTTCATTGAAGTTCATCGGAGGGACATCGCGCTTCAATAATTCCACTTTACCGTACACTTCTCCCTTTTCACTCACCGATTGGATTGAAAATGCAGCCGTATCATAAAATGAAAAACCACTCACGGAGAACAATCCTTTTTCATCCGACTGGGCCATCGTAAAGTTTCGCGGATTCAATTGGAAAACGTTTAACATGGCCTTTTCCGGCTGCTTGTTATCATTATAGAAACGGCCCTCGAAACTGATTCCATACTCAATCGGGCGGAATAAGCGCTCTTTCCCCAAATTCGCTTGGTTTTCTCTCAAAGGATAACTGTCCAGAATAGAACTTGAAATTTCAAGCGGCACTACTTGAGTGGCATCAGTTACCGAAAGGGATACATTGGATGCTAGTGGCTGTTCTTCTTCGTCTTTTAAGCACAATGTGAGGGTAATCTTTTCTCGTGTTTGGTATTTCTTTTTGTCAGGTACAATGGTAAACAGCGTGTCCTGTGTAACTCCATCAATGGGCTGGTCTGCTTTTATTTTATCAGATGGATTCAGTACTGGAATTAGCTTTACAAACAGGTTATTATCACCGAAATTTCGACTCAAATTGGTATAGGCCCTCAGGTAGTATGACCCAGAAGAAAGGGTATCCGGCAAAAGAAAGTCGCC
>JANXYC010000072.1 GCA_025350305.1 Cyclobacteriaceae bacterium
GCCCACTTCTCCATCAGCCGAAAATTCGGCGTCGTTTTTCGGGTATCCATGATGCGCGCTTTTGTTCCTTCGATCAGGCGGCAAAGTCTTCGGGTGTGTGTAGCGATGCCGCTCATGCGTTGCATGCAATTTAAAACAAGCCGTTCAGCGGAAAGGATTGAACGGGCAGGTCCTTGTACCACAAAAGCGATATCACCTTTATGGATCTCATCACCGTCTTTTTTGAAGAGCTCCATTTGAAGAGACGGATCTACTTGTTTGAAAATTATTCCCGCTACCTCAAGTCCGGCAATAATACCATCGTCTTTCACCAACAGCCGTGCTTTCGCTATTGTTTTTTCCGGAACCGCACCGCATGCTGAATGATCACCTCCACCGATATCCTCGTCCAGGGCTGAGCGAATAAAAGCTTGAATGGCTTGGGGCGTGAGGTAAGAAGGATGCATAGCTGAGATCGACTCGAAAAGCTCGATGACCTTACTCTTTTACAAAACTTATTTCGTGTACAAAATAATCTTCGCCTACTTGCCGGATACGCATCAATACATTATAGCTGGCGGTGCCGCTCAGATAACGGCCGATGGCGAATTGAAGCCCACCCTTTGAAGAACCCATGTGAACAATACTGAAGTCGTTTACAGGGTGCTTTTTGAAAAACTCTTTCAGCACAAATTCGGACTGTGCTTTACTGTAGGTATTGATATTTCCCTCCAGGTTGATGTCCACTGATTGGGCAAATGATTTGACCAGGGCAGCAGCATCGCTGGCTTTGATAGCATCCTTCATTGGGTTGAAAATCTCCGATTGGGCCTGTACCAGTACGCTGGTAGCCAGGATCAATACCCACAAAACTGCTAAACGCTTCATTAACTGGATTTCAGTCCAAAAGTATGCCATTAAATTCTCCCGGCCAAGGTTGGGTGCTCAAAGCATCAAATCGGTCGGCTCAACCCTATATTTGATGAAAATTTATAAATATGAACGGGAAAGTGCTGTTGATGATATTGGATGGATGGGGAATTGCCAAGAATAAGAAAGTTTCGGCCATTGACCATGCCAAAACCCCCTATATTAATTCATTGTATCAAAAGTATACCCATAGCAGATTGCAGGCATCCGGTTTGGCGGTAGGTTTGCCGGAAGGCCAGATGGGTAACTCGGAAGTTGGCCATATGAATATCGGAGCGGGACGCATCGTCTATCAGGACCTCGTGAAAATAAACAAGGCGGTAGACGAAAAGGAGCTTGATAAAAACCCCGTTTTGCTGGAAGCATTGAAGTATGCAATGACCTATGACAAAACTGTTCATTTGATCGGTCTTTTATCGGACGGAGGTGTACATTCCCACATCAAACACCTGAAAGCTCTTTGCACCATCGCTCACAATAATTCCATCACCAAACTTTTTGTTCACGCTTTCACAGATGGCCGTGATACCGATCCGAAAGGCGGCGCAGGTTATTTAACTGATTTGCAAAATCATTTAAGCACAACAACCGGAAAGATTGCCAGTGTCGTGGGGCGGTACTTTGCAATGGATCGCGACAAACGCTGGGAACGTGTAAAGCTTGCCTACGATCTGATGGTAAAAGGTATTGGTGAAAAAACTACTGACATTATTAAAACCGTTGAAAAATCGTATCAGGGAGGTGTGACTGATGAATTTATTAAACCCATTGTCTCCGTTGACGGAAATGGGAAACCAATCGCAGTCATTCAGGAAGGTGATGTGGTCCTTTGTTTCAATTTCCGCACCGACCGGGGAAGAGAGATAACGCAAGTGCTAACGCAGCAGGATTTTCCGGACCACGGCATGAAGAAAATGGATCTGTACTATGTGACGATGGCCAACTATGATGACTCCTTCAGGAATGTGAAAATCATATTTGATAAAGACAATCTCATAAATACGCTGGGTGAAGTAGTGGCAAAGGCCGGGAAGAAGCAAATCCGTATTGCAGAAACAGAGAAATACCCGCACGTCACTTTTTTCTTTTCGGGTGGACGTGAAGAACCCTTTCCGGGAGAGCGTCGAATTCTTTGCCCTAGCCCGAAGGTGGCTACCTACGACCTGCAGCCGGAAATGAGTGCTGCCGATATCCGGGATAAAATTATTCCTGAATTGGAAAATAAAACAGCCGACTTCATTTGTTTGAATTTTGCCAACCCTGACATGGTAGGACATACGGGTGTTTTTGAGGCGGCTGTAAAGGCCTGCGAAACTGTGGATCAGTGCAACCAGGCGGTAACTGAAACTGCTAGAAAAAATGGCTACTCTGTCATCATCATCGCTGACCATGGCAATGCCGAATTAATGGCTAATGAGGATGGTACGCCGAACACCGCCCATACGACCAACCTGGTACCCTGCATTTTTGTGGATGACCAGTATAAAGGAAAGATCAAAGACGGAAAACTGGGGGATTTAGCCCCCACGATCCTGAAACTGATGGGCATTCCCATTCCTGCAGAAATGAACGGGAACATTTTAATTGACGGTTGAGTTAATAGTAAGTTATGTATCAATCATTTGATTCCATGCCGGCACACGCCCGCCTCTGGATTTACCAGGCGAACAGAAGCTTTAGCACAGCTGAAAAAGAACAACTTTTTAAGGGGTTGAAAGATTTGTGCGAACAATGGTCGGCACACGGCACACCGCTGCAAACATCATTTGTGATTCAATTTGATCAATTTGTCATCATGGCTGTAGATGAGCAGCTAAATGGGGCCAGTGGCTGTTCGATTGATGGAACTGTACGATTTATGAAAAGTTTGCAAGACCAATCAGGTATTGACTTCTTCGACAGAACCCGTGTGGCTTTTCTCAAGGAAGGGAAAATCATCGTTCATACCGTTACGGAAGTACGAAATCTCCTTGAAAGCCAGGCACTATCGGCGGAGACGGTTACGTTTAATAATATAGTAACAACTAAAGCGGAGTGGGAAAAATACTGGAGGGTGCCGGTTAAAGAATCATGGTTGGCCCGTTATTTACCTAAAACCGCGGTAGCTGGTTGACCATCCCAGATTTTACAATTTTGTACCTTTCGATCAAATGACCAGGAACCCGGCAAATTGGATATCGTCAGTCATCGTGCTCGCCCTTGTGGTGTTGATTGCCTGCAGCCCCGAAAAGAAAGCCCTTAAGAATTTTCGTTATGAAAAATTTGAAGAGGTAATTAATTATTTTCAGAGTGTCTTGACCCGTCAGCCAGGCAATGGCAAAGCCAACTATTACATCGCCGAGTCCTATCGTCAATCCAATCGGATCAAGGAATCAGAAAAATATTATGCACGGGCCGGTGGCCCTGGTGTCAATAAGGATTCTGTACTTTTTTATCTCGCCAAAGCTCAACAGGCGAATGGAAAATATGCCGAATCAAAAGCGACATTGGAAGAACTTCGATCCTCCACCACGCTCGATGACATGCGCGACCGTGCAAATAAAGAGCTGGCCGGTCTAGATTACCTTGGTAAACTTGATGAAAAGAAAAGTTACTATCGGATCAAGAATCTTGAAACGCTGAACTCCAATTTTAGTGAGTACTCGCCGGCGTATCTAAACGGAGAATTGTACTTCACTTCTTCACGTTCCAACGAACGGATCTATGCTACTACCGGCACACCCTATACCGATCTATTCAAGGCTGAAACCAAAGGCGCAGTCGTTGATCCCAACACGATAAAACCGTTACCGATATCTATCAACACACCGAATGTTAACGTAGGCACGATTACCTTTTCTCCCGATGGAAAAACGATGGTCTTCGCCAAAGGCAATACCGGTAAGCGCAAGGGAGCCAACAACGTGGACCTGTACTTGTCCCGCTTCCGCAATGGCGAATGGACCGAACCTACACAAATCAATATCAACCAGCCCGATTCCTGGGAATCCTCGCCCGCGTTTAGTCCCGATGGCCGTACGCTTTATTTTGCATCCAATCGTAAGGGCGGATCCGGGGGACTTGATATCTATACCGCACAGATGGATTCCCGCGGGCGTTTTTCACGTGTTCGAAATATGGGGCCTGACATCAATACCTCTGGCAACGAAACGTTTCCCTATGTTTCTGAAAATGGTAAACTCTATTTCTCATCCGACGGTCATCCAGGCTATGGTATGCTGGATATCTACGTTGTAAATCGCGCTAACGGAAAAACCGCAATCGAAAATCTTGGGCAGCCGGTGAACTCTACGGGGGATGATTTTGGAATATTCCTCTTCAAACCCGATCGTGGTTTCTTCACCTCCAACCGGGAAGGTGGCAAAGGGGATGATGACATTTATACTTTTATCAACGAGGATCCCAATTTGAAAGTGGTCAATTATTATTTGCAGGGGGTCACCTACAACTTTACCAAGGATAGCACAAAAGAGATTTTACCAAACACAAAAGTTACAATACTGGATGGAAAGGGCGATGTGATGCAGGATTTTGTTACGGGCAATGATGGTAAGTTTTTGTTCCGCGTTTACGAAAATGAAAAATATACGCTCATTGGTGAAACAGATGGTTACCTGGTAAAGCGCGGACCGTTCACGACCAACGGAAAATCCGTCCCGCTGGAAACACTGAAAGAACTGATCACCAACGTCACCCTGGATACCCTCCTGGTCCTCGACCGATTGGAAAAAAACAAACCGTACGAACTGAGAAATATATATTTTGGATTTGACAGCGCTAACATTCGCATTTCTTCCGGCCGCGAACTTGACAAACTTGTGGAGGTCTTAAATGACAATCCGGAAATTAAAATTGAAATGGGTTCCCACACGGACAGCGTAGGATCGGTTGAGTTCAACATCAATCTTTCACAACGAAGAGCAGAGTCCACTGTAAATTATCTTATCCGGAAAGGCATCGCTCCCGAGCGGCTTGTTGCAAAGGGTTATGGAAAGTCAAAACCCATTGCCCGCAACACAAACCCGGATGGCACTGACAACCCTGCCGGCCGTCAGCGCAACCGAAGAACCGAATTCAAGATACTTGAGGTCGGCATTCGCCAGGAGAAAAAAGAAGAGGATGACGACGATAAGTATTTCAAGAAGGACAACGATCATTAACCTTTAACTAGTGTTGTGGCAAACTAATTTTGGAACAAGATATCAACGAAATACGACAGCACTCCGCTGCATTTCTTGCCTACTGCCCCTGTTTTTCTAGTAATGTCGAATGATTAATCTGTCACTACCTAGTACCCCTTCGTAATTCCCTTCTCGATTGCCGGCACACCATTTTTCATCCATTCCGGTTCGGGTGCTCCCTTCAGGTAATAATTAAAGAACCCCATCATCCGCGTCTGGAAATCGATACGATTTTCACGTTTGACAGGCCAGTGAGGCTCCCCATTGTAGTTGAGCATCCATACCGGCTTATTTAGTCTTCGCAAAGCCATGTACATTTCTATGCCCTGGTACCATGGCACTGCATCGTCGGCGTCGTTGGCGAGCAGTAACATCGGAGTTTGAATTTTGTCTGCAAAGAAGATCGGCGAGTTTTCAATAAAGTGCATCGGCTTCTCCCAAAGTGTGCCACCGATGCGGCTCTGGGAATGTTCATACTGAAACATCCGGCTGAGTCCGGTTCCCCAACGAATCCCACCATAGGCGCTGATCATGTTGGCCACCGGGGCCCCTGCTTCCGCTGCCCTGAAAAGATTGGAACGAGTTACCAAATATGCGATTTGATAGCCGCCCCAACTGTGACCTTGAATTCCGATGTTTTTTTCATCCACAAATCCTTTTTCAATTAGGGAAGTGACCCCCGGCAGTATGCAATTGTGCGCACTTTCGCCGGGGAAACCAATTTTATAAACAATGTCCGGCACAAATACCAGGTATCCATTGCTGGTGTACACGGCTCGATTGATGGATGATCGTAGTGGTTCAGGCTTGAAATGCTGGTGAAGATTATCACTTTCTTTTTCATAGAAATAAACAATCATCGGGTACTTCTTTTTCGGATCAAAACCTTGGGGTTTGTACAACATTCCATTCAACGGAATATTGTCAAGTGAGGTCCAACGGACCATCTCCACACTCCCCCAGAAATAATTTTTCATTTGCGGGTTGGCATCGCTTAGTTTTTTCAACGTAATGAAGTTGAAATCGGCCGTCCACACATCCGGAAATTCACGGAAGTTTTCGCGTGTAAAAAGAACCTGACCCTCACCTTTTGCTTTCACCATTCCGCTATAGCGATTGTTATCCAAAATCAATTTTGTGAGCTTGCCATCTTTCAATGACAGTTTGTAGTATCCGGCCATTTTGGTCGTTTCATTAAATGCAGAGAGTAAGAGTTCCTTTCCGGGATCAATGAATCGTTCTTCCAGGTCCAGTTTGAGATATCGAAAAACGATTTTATCCTGACGCCCAATTCTCGTAAGGTTGGCCGGTGCTTTTTGGTTTTGTGGATCAAATGCCCAGAGATCATAGCGATCATAGACGATGAAAAACTGATCATCGACAGTCCAGCCCGCCGAACCGTACGAACGTGGATAATCAGGCGAATCATTTTCTTCATCGGCAAATTTTATTCTCATGTTCTGATTCAGGTTTGAAATTTTTTCGGTTGCAACCGAATACAAATACCAGGCTGTATCCGGTAAACTGAACCAGTACACATAATTGGCTTTGGGTGAGAAACTGGCATTGCCTTTCACTTTGGTGGCGATAGGCTTGCGCAATTGCTTCTGCAAATCAAAAAGGTAAAAATCACTGAAGGCAGACGGATCCCAGGTGATCATCTTCCGGTACAATACATTTGATTCGCCCAATGCAATGGAGGCATTGCCTTCATTTCCAATTTCAATGACTGGCACCTGCCGGTCACCGAGTTGAATAATTTTTTTCTCAGCAAGATCAATTGCCACGAGGTACGAACGCTTCCTTTCCGAGTCCGCTTGTTTGTTTTGCTGCGGGTAGATGTAGGCATCTTCGCCTCCCCACACTTCCACATTCACAATTTCTTCCGGCAAAAGGGTGGTGTCTTGCACCACCGGTGGAGGTGTTGATCCAAAAAACAATTTTCCGCCGTCCTTCGAAAACAGGGGGGTATAATTTTCGCTTACCCCCCAGTTTTGAGGGATGCCCATCGAATGTTCTATATCCAGGAGTGCGGCCGCAGGGGCTCCTGCTTTCCAATGATACAGCTGAAAATGTCTGATCTGCGCCTTGGTGGTGTCCGTGTCAACCAGGAAAGAGGCTTGTGTGCCGTCTTCACTGATGGCCAGCCCCTTAAATGTGTACTTTCTTTTACCTTCATAGAGTGATTGAAGTTTGCCATTCCCGAGATCATACCAATACACACCGGCTTTCATGGTACTGTCATTACCAGTCGAAGTAAAAAGTAAGCCTTGTCCATATTTGGCAAACGAATATTCTTTTACAAAGGCGAATGAAGTCTCTTTTCCTTCCGGTAGCTTTCTTATGACCAGTGTGTATCCATTGTCATCTGTATTTGCTTTTTTCTTTTTTGCCTTTTTGTCTTCGGGTTTTGGCTTGTCATCCATCTTGACTTTAGGTTCTTTCTTTGCCTCCAGTTGAAATGCAATCCATCCGCCCGTCTTTTCCGGGATTTTAAAGGATTTCACGTCTGGTATTCTTTCTGTTTTACGAGACATGAATGAGTAAATGCCGAGAGAATCTTTCGGCAGGTCTTCCTTTTTCTTTTTCTGTCGACGAAGTTCTCGTACCAATTTTTGCGGAGGTTTGATTTTGAATACTGCATACCGGCTGTCGTACGTGAGGTTAATGTTATCGGCACGCCTTTGTGAATCTTGCGCTGCAGTCTTCAGATTATAAAATATCACGTTGCCATCTCCATCCTGTGGATTTACGGTGAACGCTGCAAAATTTCCGTCGGGTGTGATCGCTTTGTAGGTAATTTCCTTCCACTGATCATACACGGAGTGTGTGATCGGCTTTTTTGCCGGGACGGCAGCGGTCGTTTTTTTCTGTGCTGCTGTTATTCCGGATGCCAATAGCAACAAAATAATCATCGCATTTCTCATAGCCATTGAATTTTTTGTGAAGGTAGATTTTTCAATCTCGTTGAATGAAACAATTATATCAATGGCACACCTTTCGCGTAAGCAGGTTGTACCAAAATGACGGTCGCCAATGTATTTGATTGAGGAGGTATCCCTTCCATCCGATAATGGGACTTTTTTGCCCGAGATTTGTTAAAATAGCTTCCCGAAACACTGTGAAATGGGCAAAAGCCTTTCTATCTTATTGAAACGTATGAGGATCACTTTTCTCACTTTCCTACTGCTGTTCACGATTTATCAAGGCTACGGCCAGGATTGGAAAGGCTTCTACGACCGCGCCGTATCTGATTTTCAACTGCAGCGCTATCCGGAGGCACTGGCGGGTGCCGAGAAAGCATACACGGCATCCAAAACACTGGAAGCTAAATATCAGTCGTTTTCCTTACAACTCCTCACAGCGATTTGCCTCGAGATACCGGATTATACAAAAGGGTTAGCCTTTGCAAACGAAGAAGTGAAATTGTTTGGGCAAACCGAAGGCACGAAAAGCACCCGGTACGCAGAAGCGTTGAAGAAAAGAGCTCAGATGTTTCAAGCCCTGTCACAATGGAAAGAAGCGCGTAAAGATTACGAGGAGTTGTTAAACCTTTATGCAGAATCTTCAGGCACAGCCAGCCTATTGTACTTGAGAACACAAAGCAACTATGGCCAGGTGCTACTTTCACTGGATGATTTTACCAATGCTGCCGACAATTTAAACAAGGCAATTGCCGGATTGAAGAACTTTCCGGATGAAGCAGAAGAATACGGGCTCGCACTCTACTATGCCGCATATGCTGATAACAAGAATAAGAATGTCGCTAGTGCCGGAACGCGGTTACGAGAATTCATTTTGTTAGCCGATAACAACGGCTGGCAGTCAATGCCGGAATACGCACAAGCAAAGACACAACTGGTTCAACTTGCCGATGATAAAGGGAACATTGCCGAAGGGCTGGCATTGGTTGAACAGGGTAATGGAAGTGATGACCAAAAAGCGCGTCAATACCTGAAGGCTGCCATAGAATCTCAACAGGCGCACCCCGCGGAAGCCCTTGGCTATTTTAAACTTGCGGAGGAAAGTCTTGCAAAAATTGTCGTGCAGAACAACACGGGGTTTTCAATATTTCAAAATTATGCGAGGTATTTATACACAAACAAACAGATAAAGGATGCTCAGGTCAAACTAGAAAAGGCCCGACAGATCGCACAGGCGTTGTATTCGGTTTACAGTGTGGAGTACGGATATGTCCTGGAGCTTGATGCCGATATTGATATAACATCTGGCAACGTCGCAACAGCCGAAGAAAAGTACAGCGCTGCATTTAAAAATTTCCAGTCACTACCACCATCCACACGGGCTGCGCATCAGGTAACGGCCGCTATCAATTTTCTGAATGCAAACCGGCCCGATGTTGCGCTGAAAATACTGGAAGGAGTGGCTACCGACTATCCTACACTCTTCACGCTTCCTGAAAAAATTCAGCTCGAAGTTTCCATGTTCTATACCGAAACTCTCCTTCAACTTAACTTCAATGATCGTGCAATTAGACATCTTACGGTCCATGCCAGTAAGAATGTAACACCCCTTGCTCAAAATACGATTGCTTTAAAATTAGCAGCAGTATACCAGAGCGTTGGGGATTGGAAAAAGTCAGAAGCGCTTTTTGAGTCAGTGGTCAAAAAATCAAACGACCTTCCTGATGTGCAGGCAGAAGGTCTCTACCAACTTGCCAGGCTCCGGCAGCAAATGGGAAAATACAAAGAAGCAGAAGTAAATTACCAGGAGGCCCTTGTTGCCGGCAAGAAATTACGTTCCCCCGAATTAAATCAGGTATACAATTCCTTTGCTACTTTTTATATCGCACTGGGAAATTATTCGGCGGCAGAATCAATTTATCAAGATCTGCTCAACGACCCGCAAACATCCTCCACGCTTGTCAATGCTGTAAAACAAAATCTCGCTGCCATTTATCAACAAACCCTTCGTTACGACAAGGCCGAATTGTTGTTAAAAGAAGTACTGGATTCAGATCGCAAAATCATTGGAGAAAAGCACCCGGATTTTGCCATTAGTTTGCAAAATCTGGCTGCACTTTACCAAATGAAGGGCAATTTTGAGAAAGCAAAGGAATTGTATCT
>JANXYC010000082.1 GCA_025350305.1 Cyclobacteriaceae bacterium
GAAAACCTTATTCAGTTTGTGAATATTGTTGGATCACTATTTTATGGTACGATACTGGGAATTTTCTTGTCAGCCTTTTACATTAAGTATCTGCGATCCACGGCCGTGTTTTTGGCAGCCATTATTGCAGAACTGGTCATACTTTATTTGTACTTCTATACGGACGTAGCCTTTTTACTGTATAATATTATTGGATGTATAGTCGTAATTATACTTGCATTCATTATTCAACTCTTCCAAAATAGCACCGCGACTCGCTGATCGTCGAGTCTAGCTAAATTTATTAGAGAGTAATTCCCATATTAAAAATCAAGGAAGAAGAGTATAGTTTTCCTCCCATTCCAGGAATGTCATACAGTCGTTGATTCAATTGGGTCAATCCCTGGCGATACCGTAGGTCGACAGAGAACATGTGGCTACCCATATTGAAATTGATGCCAGCGCCTACGATTACAGATAACTGGCTTCTCTTGTAATAATCAGTAACGTTTTGACGTGTATAAGCAAGATCAGCAAAAGTGCCATCGTAAAAATTATAGCGTTGCGTCTTATGTTCTATGGCACTCATAGCAAAGCTATAAGATCCCCCCAACAGAAGCTTAGGCTGAATCATGAGACGACTGGATTCTGCAAGGCCAAACTCTCCAAGAATCGGGATTTCAATATTATTAAATGTGACCTGTGGGTTTACGTTGGTAACGTTGACCGCCTTCCCTCCATAAGGGTCGTTAGGATCCGTGTCCACTCTCCTGTAATCCCGGCGGCCACCTCCCTGGGTACTGAAGAGTAATTCCATCCTGGCGGTGAAACATTTGGTAACCTTATAGGTACCGAACATTCCAATGTTCATCCCTATGGCTGTTCCGGGTTGGGAGAATTGGTTTAAACTTGGACCAATTTTGACTCCCAGGTTCAGCATCGGAGCGACCACTATTCCATTCTTGCAACCCTGAAATCGGCTTTCTGAAGATCGCTGTTGAGCATCAGCGAAAAAGGGTATAATTAATATGATCCAGATCATTAAATTCTGAGTCCAGCCCCTCTTGCCAGCGATAAGTTTTGTGTTGGTTTTAAACATTGCTATAAATTGATTAAGCAATCTTTAAAAAAAATCAGGCCAACGGGTATTTGAGCTGTTCATCGTGCTCAACCCTTTTCAGCGTGTATTTTTTTCCACATTTAATACAACAGGCTAGAATATTTTTTGTTAAAACGATGATCTGGGTCATGACATCAGACAAAAAAAGCCGGTCTTTAATAAAAGACCGGCTTCAATTGAACTCAAAAAGATATTTTAGTTTACAACTTCTTTCTTTAAACCTGTTCCATAATTGAAATCAATGACTTGTACGTCATTTGTTTTCACAGTAACATTAATAAGATTGGTCGATGCAGAAACGGATGCAGAAGAATTCGGTCCCAGTGTAAAAGAAACAATGGAAGAGGCCGAGGCAGATAGACCATAATAAGTATAATACTGGTTTATGAAGGGCAGATAGCCACTACCGGGATTGGTAACGCTGTTTCCTCCAAACCAACTATACTGTTTTGTTGCCGTACTATATGAAATACCTGTCAGGTCAATCTTACCACCACTTCCGGGCGATAGTTGAGCTCCGGCCGAAATGGTAGGTGTAATGGCCACAGTAGGCGCTGCCTCGTACCCTGCACCGTTCGTGATCCCAGATAGCCCTGTAATTTGACCAAAAGTTGATGCTGTTGATGAAACACTGACCGAAGCAACCGCCATGATTGAATTGGACAAAGTAACGCTGGCTGTGGGTGTAGCTGGTGAGAATCCAGAAGTTTTATATGTCCTTGAAATATCAGAAAAGGCAATATTTCCTCCGGATACGGTTAATGCATTAATAATGCTTCCGGTAGCGTTGCCGAATTGATCAATTATTGTATTGTTATTGCTAATGCCATTTATCAATGAGCTAAATGTCATGTTTACAGTTCCGGGCAATACTTTATAAATTGGATTATTGGCCGAATTGTCAATGCCGATATTCCATTGCGTTCCGAATTCTGCAACAGTCATGGCCGCTGTCGTTCCAGCGCCGGGTGCTGCAAATGCAATAGTAGGTGCTGCTGTATAGCCTGCTCCACCGCCGCTAACTTGAACCTGGTCTACTGAAGTCGTGACGGTAGCAGCCACCACAGCGCCGGTACCAGTTCCGTTCGTTACTTGCCAATTAAAGCTTGCCACATTAAACGCTGAGCTGCCTGTATTTATAATTGTACGGAATGGAGTGGTTGGATCAAAACCAGGCCCGCTAGTAGGAGGTGTATAAGAAGCTGCCAATGCTATTGGTGAAACACCCACGTCTTTACTGAAGGTAACAAGATTTCCAATGTTGTCATAGACATAATTGTTGCTTGTTCCGTCAAACTGCCGAAGGAAAAAAGTGACAGATCCTGTATATCCACTGCCTGCTGTCGTTACGGAAGCGCCTGTGGTCACGCCGACCAATGAAGCTTTTAAAGTAGCCTGGGTTGTAGCTCCACCACCGGTAACAGTAATCGCCGGAGAAGAAGTATAACCAGAGCCGCGTGTGCTCATTTGATAATATGTATTACCCAACGTGTTAGCGCCATTAACGGGAGCCAGGGTTGGATTGGTCAACGTTCCTGCTTCCAGAGCTCTTGAAACAACTGTGGCAAAAGTAAACTTCACACCATTACCGGCAGGCGCCGGGGCGGGGAAAGTTGCAATTGCACCGGGGATCAAAGGAATATTGTCATAAAAACCGTTGGAAACTGCAGGCCCCCAGGTAGTCGGAACGCTCCGGTATTGAGGAGCTATTGATACACCTGCGAGTTTATTAACACCAATTGTCTGGGTGCCATCGATTACTGGTACGACTAATGAGATTTGTCTTCCAGCAGCGCTGGCGGGCACAGTCATAGAATAAAGGCCTGTAACATTATCTACAGTTGCAACACCAAGGTCTCCTGAGCTAAAAACATAACTGGTAATTGTGGCACTGTTAGTCCCTGAGATAAATTGTGCTCCTGCCGCGCCACCATTCAAGTTTGCTCTAAGCGTAATGCCTTGAGGAATTTCTGGCGTGGCATTCGTAAGGTTCGTTTCTATTGTTACTTTTCCTTTGATTGTTGCCGTGTTTCCATTTGCAGCATTTTTTGCAAAAATAGGTAATTGAACAGCAACCGCCAGTTTAATTGGTACTATGTTGCCTTTGACATCAACAATATAATTTACGTTTTGAGCAGGTTGGGTAAAGCTAACATTAGCAGACGCTGTAATGTAGCCTGTCTTGCTGATCAAAAGTGTGTTGCCAGCCAGCGCTACATCTTTAAAAACGGCAAAGCCATTTGTATCTGTTGTAGCCGTCGATGCAAGCGCTGTCGCTGCCGAAGGTGCGTTTGTTAATGATACGGTTACGCCACTTACTGGCGTTGCGTCATCCATTATTTGAACGGTCATTGAAATGAATTTTCCGGCACTGTTAATAGCAGTTATTCTTGCAGCAAGTGCCAGCGAATCGGATTTGTTTGTATTTTTTGCTTGAAGTTTCAGGAAATCCTGCTCATTAAATTTGTCCTGGCAAGCGACAATTATAAATCCCGCCAGGGCAATGATCACAATTATACTCAATATGTTTTTCATAACTTATTTTTTTAAAGTTGATTTGTGTTGATCTATTAGAAGTTAAATAATGTCATTCCAAAATTGAATGTTAGACTAGATGAATAGAGATGTCCGCCAATAGAGGGAATAGCATAGTTTACTTGATTCAATTGATTTAAACCCTGCCGGTAGCGTATTTCTGTAGAAAAAGTCCTTTTTCCCAGGTGGTAGTTAATTCCCATTCCTGCAATCAGGCTGTAGGTGTGCTGATAATAATGACTGCCAACATTGTCCCTTTGGTATGCACTGTTTACCGTTGTTCCATCTGTAAAAGTAAACTGTTTAGTGTAGTGCTCATACGCTGAAAATGCAAAGCCATAGGAACCACCCAAAATTAATTTGGGCTCAATTGCACCACCTTTAAGTTCAGGCAAGCCTAGTTCTAGCAGAAGTGGAACTTCCACTGTAGAAAAAGTCACATATGGATTTATGTGGGTAACAGTGGACAGATTGGGGAAGTAAATTAAATTTTCGTCATAGTTATTAACATAGTTTTCAATTTTGCCACCCTGCAAGCTATACAGCACCTCTATCCTCGCATGCAAGAAATCGAGTAGGGGGTACTTTGCAAAAGCACCCACATTAAAGCCAATAAAGCTTCCTGGTTGGGAGAATTGATTGAGACTGGGACCAAGTTTGGCCCCCACAATTAGTCCGTCATGTTCTCCTCCAGTATCCTGCCCGCGGGCACAATACGGCGCAATAACTGAAATCCAGATCGCAAAAATCTGAACCCATTTTTTGTTTACCATCATAAGTTTGTCTTTTTGGTTTTAGAAAATTGAATTTGTTTATATAGAGGGACGTACGGTGTGATTTCCACAATCATTTTCAAATACTCCTTTGGGGGTATCTTGTATCCCCAGTAATCTTACCTAAGTATAATTAGTAACCTTTTGCAGACAAAATAAATTTATAGCGATACGAAGTAGTTTTATAAAAAAACTTTCTATCTTGAATTTCTTAAATAAGACTTCGTATTGTTGATGTGGGATTCTCTGCATTTTTGGGAGGCAGGTTATTCTCTGTAAGCTCACTAAACAAAAATCGTCCTGCAAACTGAGTTTACAGGACGATTCCTTTTTGCTCGCCTTCCGGGAGCGGAGTCCTGGGTGAGGTTATTTTAACCCCTTCATCAAATCATCATTCATTTTCACGAAGTCAGCATTTTTTACCTTTTCTGCAGCAGCTTTGGAGGCCATAGACGATTCCATAGCGCCTTTCTTGTCACCAAGTGCTTTTTGTATTTTCGCCTTGGTGAGCCACATCCAATAGGCATCTGGATTAGTAGCACTTGCCGTCGTGATCCACTCCATGGCCTGCTTCAAATCTTTGCCATTTTCTAAATAATAATTGGCAGCCTGGTATAAGTTTCCTGGATTTACTTTCGTACTCGCTTCAATCGACTTCATAACTTTCGAGTCGAAGTCAACTGCGATGGGAACTTTCACGGAAGTATTTTCCCACATAATTTGCAGATTGGCCGATTTGCTGTTTTCTGCCAGGTCTGCGATCTCAATCGTAAATGTTTCTACTTTTTCAGCGAGTTTATCCGCCTTTGCCATTACCCGAGTCTGGTCTTTCGCTATGTCGTAAGCAGATACGTCACCGCCCATTGCCACATCTTTGTACAGGATTACCGTCCATTCAGTAGCGCCCGGAATCGTTAAGAGCAGGTATGTGCCTTTGGGGGTGTCCATGCCACCAAATTTCACGTCGTCGCTGAATGTAATCCGGGAACCGTTATTGGCCGCTGTACGCCACATTTGGCCATAGGGAGTTAGAAACTCGGTGCCTGTCCCAAAAATCTTACGACCTTTTGCCTTCGGACGGGAATACTCGACTTTTACATCGGTCAATCCCACAACGGTGCTAACCATCGCTGCAGGGCTGGGGGACGGGCTTTGCACCTGGGATTCCGCAATAAACCCGGCCATTGCAAAGAGAACTACTAAGGCTTTTTTCATGATTGTTATTTTTTGTGTTTGGTTTAACATTTGAGACGTCAAAAGTATAATACTTTAGATATTCTAAAAATCTACTAAGTCTGTAGAGTAAGAGATGAATCTGGTAAAAGGAAGTAAACCAAGACCAGGTAGGAGTGTCGCATGAAAGTTGATGGCAATTGACTATGGTGCGAAAAGCCAAGACCCAAAACCCAAGACCCAGGACCTACCTAATCAAGATCTCATTGCAGATGAAACTGGATCAATCTTTTTATCAGCGAAATGATGTCACAAAGATCGCCCGCGAACTTCTCGGCAAAGGTTTGTTTACTCGATTTGCAGGAAAAACCACGGGAGGCATAATTGTTGAGACGGAAGCCTATTCAAACAGTGAACGTGGTTGTCATGCATACCAGAATAGGATAACCAGTCGCAATGAAATTATGTTCGGCAAAGGAGGGCATGCATACGTCTATCTTTGTTATGGTATCCACAACCTCTTTAACGTGGTAACGAATGACGAAGGAGAGGCTGATGCCGTACTCATCCGGGCGTTGGAACCGCTGGTAGGTATGCAATCCATGATGAAGCGGATGAGTGTCAAAAGTGAAAGAAGGGTTACCTCCGGTCCAGGCAAACTGACGAAGGCATTGGGCATTGACCGAAGTTTCAACGGAGATCCGCTCTGGTCGAAGCATCTTTGGCTGGAGGACGTGGGCCAATTCATCCCTCCTGGGGATATTGTCAGGAGCCCGAGGATAGGCATTGATTATGCCGGTAAAGATGCGCTGTTGCCATGGAGGTTTACCGTCAAAGGAAATTCATGGTTAAGTAAGTAGTATTTTTGGGAGCTAACTGATAACGGAGGAATGAACTCATTCGAAATTCTGCATTCTACATTCTACATTCGAAATTCATTTCTCATTCTTGTAGGCTTGCTGGTCAGTACTGCCAATGCCCAGCTGTTATCGCAAAAGTCTTTCAGTCATGTGAACTCATCCTATGACGAACAGTCACCTTTCATCAGTCCGGATGGAAAAGTTCTTTATTGGACGGTAGCTAACCATCCTGACAATATCGGCGGAAAGAAAGACCCGGGTGATATTTGGTATGCCATCTGGACGGGCGAAGAGTGGTCATTGCCCTTGCATGGAGGTAAACTTATCAACGATGACGGATATAATGCGGTGGGCGGGTTTTCTCATGATGGAAGTCGAATGTTTTTGCTTGGCCACTACCCGTCTGGAAATCAGCCGTTGGCCACGCAGGGAATTGCCGTTTCTTTGAAGACAAACGAAGGATGGTCAGCGCCGGAAAATATTTACATTCCTTATTTTCTGAATCGCTCCGTCAGCACTCAGGGATACATATCAGCCACCGGGGAGGCCTTTGTCTTTTCAGCGGATTCGTACAGCACGGTGGGAGCAGAGGATTTATATATTTCTATACTTCGGTCCGGCAAGTGGTCGGAACCGAAAAATCTGGGAAAGAAAATCAATACGGTATATCAAGAATCTAGCCCCAGTTTAAGTGCTGACGAAAAATATTTGTTCTTTGCTTCCAACGGGCGAAAGGGGTATGGGAGTTTTGATATTTATTATTCCGAGCGCCTGGATGACACGTGGACGAACTGGTCGGAGCCTGCCAACATGGGGGCCAACATTAATTCCGAAGGGCGGGAGCTTTTCTATAGAACGTATCCGGAGAAAAAATCTGTTTTGTTTACCAGCACCCTTAACAGCGATGGCTATGGAGACGTCCGATTTTATACACCTCCGAAGGATTTGAAAGACTCGCTGATACAACTGCGACCCGATACGATTGTGAAAATGATCGAGATCAAACGTGATAAGCCTATTGCAGGAGATGAAAAAATATTTCGCGTGTTTGGAAGGGTGACCAATTCAAAAACGAATAAACCGGTGACAGCGACACTTACGTTTCATTCGGATTCACTTTTCACCACGGTTGCCGCACTGGATGGTCGCTATTCGATTAAGATTCCGTCGGTGAATGAATACTCACTGCGCATAGAGGCCAGTGGATATGTAAGCAATTTTGAAAAACTGGACGTGCGCACGTACGAGATGAAGTCGCTGGAGTTGAATTTCAAACTTCAGCCTATAGAAATTGGCGCCACTGTAAATTTGAAAAGTGTGCTTTTCCAACAAAGTACATTCAGCCTGCTGCCGGAGTCCAATGATGAACTTGATCTTGTTGTTTCATTTCTACACGTGAATCCAAAAATCGAGATTTTATTAACCGGTCATACCGATAACCGCGGCAACCAGAAACACAACCTGCGACTTTCTCAGAAAAGGGTAGACCGGGTGAAGGCGTATCTCGTTTCAAAGGGCATCACGGGAAAGCGTATAGCTGGAAAAGGCTTTGGCGGGTCAAAACCTATCGCCTCAAATGATACCGAGGAGACCCGGCGATTGAACAGGAGGGTGGAGTTTACGATTGTGAAGGACTGATGCTGGATAAGGGTTACTGGATTCTAGTAACTGGATTTTTTGATAAGTACCTTTTCGGGAAATCAAATCCCTTTACACGTACTCTCTTCTGCATTTCCTGCCTACTGCCCATTGCCTACTTTCTAAACTACTATAACCAATACCTGTTTTCTAATAATGTTGCACAATTAATCTGTCGCTGCACTAGTATCCCTTCGCCGTGTCATCTCCACGCAACCCATCGGCTCCGCCCTCGAGTTTACCATTTTTTAACACCAGGATTGCATCCACTCTTCCAATGGTTGTTCGTTGCGCCATGGCATGTCCCATTTTTGTAAGTGTAAGACTGTCACCTGTTGGAATCACTCCTTTTTCCAAAACGATCACATCGGGTAACCACTGACTGTGGATACGTTTGGCATTCACCGCTTCTTGCATGCCCATGCCATGTTCAATTACA
Source organism: Cyclobacteriaceae bacterium (assembly GCA_025350305.1). GTDB lineage: Bacteria > Bacteroidota > Bacteroidia > Cytophagales > Cyclobacteriaceae > ELB16-189. The sequence continues at coordinate 8,518 of JANXYC010000082.1, forward strand.
TTAAGGATGACTTGGAACACTGACGTTATGATAGTGGTTCCGCCTGGGGACCCAACCAGCATGAATAGTTTACCATCTTTTTCAACTATGGTCGGAGACATCGCACTGAGCATACGCTTGTTTGGTTCAATTTTGTTGGCCTCACCTCCGGTTACCCCAAACATATTGGGAGTTCCAGGCTTGGCACTGAAATCATCCATTTCGTTGTTCAGAAAAAAACCGGATCCAGCAACCACCACATTGGATCCAAACCAACCATTAAGTGTGGTAGTAACCGAGACAGCGTTGCCTTGCGGATCCACGATAGAAAAGTGCGTAGTCTCTTCTGATTCATAACCGGCTATGATCCCAGGTTGAACTTCCGAACTGGGGGTGGCCTTGTCGGGATTGAACGTGCTCATGCGTTTCTTAGTGTACCGTCCGTCAATGAGCGTATCGATCGGTACCTTGTAGAATTCAGGGTCGCCCATATATTTGGAGCGGTCGGCAAAAACCCTTCGCTCTGCTTCCACCATCACATGTATGGTTTTGGGGGTGTTGAAGCCCCAGTCTTTAATCGGGAAGGGCTCCATTGATTTTAATAGTTGCACCACACACACACCACCGCTGGAGGATGGTGGCATAGAAATAATTTTGTACTCTTTGTAATTGGCCACAATCGGATCGCGCCAAATCGAGCGATAATTCTTTAAATCTTCCATGGAGATAATACCTTTGCCTCGCTTCATCTCGGCAGTGATGTCCTCAGCTGTTTTCCCTTCGTAGAATCCGGCCCTGCCCTGGTCGCGGATACGCTCCAGGGTGTGGCCCATGTCAACCCACTTGATGGAGTCGCCTGTCTTCCAGTTTTCTTTCATTAGAAAGTCAGGCCGGATGGTGTTATACTTTGCAAGGTCCTTCTGTAGCTCATTAAATGATTTAGCCTCCCGTTCCGTAAGCGTAATTCCCCCCAATGCGAGGTCGATGGCAGGTTGAACAAGTTGGGCCCACGGGAGCGAGCCATATTTTTTGTGGGCTTCGACCATTCCATCAACAGCGCCGGGTACGCCAGAGGCCAGGTGACCATCCAGGCTTAGACCCTCAATCACATTTCCATTTTTATCCAAATACATATTGGTTGTGGCCAGGGCAGGGGCTTTTTCCCGGTAGTCCAATGATGTTGTTGTTCCGTTGTTCATTCGGACGACCATGAAGCCGCCACCTCCGATGTTTCCAGCGGCAGGAAACACTACGGCCATTGCAAACTGCACCGCAATGGCTGCGTCTATAGCGTTGCCGCCCTTCTTCATAATATTCACTCCGACCTGGGAGGCCATGGGATGCGCAGACACCACCATTGCAGAGTCGGCAATAAGTCCCACGCCGGGTTCTTTCTTTGCCGGAGATTGGCAGCCGGGCATGGTGGCGGCAAGGAGGATAATGGCAATAATTTTATTCATTTTGTGGAGCATAAGTTGCGGATGCTAGATAGCTGATTTCATATTGCTGCTAATTGCCGAAAATATAAAATATTGATTTTATCACGGCGTTTTGCGGGTCGGCCAACAGCTAATTTGCTCTCTTAAAGATAGGTAATTCACTTTGTGGAATATCGTTAGGCTATTTGGTTTTAAATGCATTATTTCCGCATCAAAGAATTTTATGAGCCTGAGAAAAGAAAAGGCGGCCCGTCTAAAGTTGGCCGTATTAGAGCAGACATTGAAATTGATAGGCAGAAAGCCATTTGATGATCTTTATGTAGAAGACATTTGCGACAAAGTTAAAATCTCCAAGGTCACCCTGTTCAAATACTTTCCTGCAAAGGATGATATACTGGCATACTACTTTAGGGTTTGGTGTTTGCGCCGACTTGTTGAATTGAAGGAGAAACCCAAAGAGGGCCTTCAGGGAATTTATTTCTTGTTCGACAAACTGAGTGAAGATACCGAATCACACCCCGGCATTATCCTGGGCTTGGTAGCCTATTTGGGCAATCCAAAACGACCACTCAAGCCATTTCCTATCAAAGCGGAGGAGAAGAAATTTCTATTTCCATTAATACCCGATGCACAGTCTGTAGAGATTCAATCCATTGATCAGATGTTTGAAAAATTTGCCCTGGAGGCGATCTTTAAAAAGGAAATCACGAAAGCAACCTCCACCCGTGATGTAACGAATTTATTATGCACCGTCTTTTACGGCTCAGTAATCACGGCCCATATCAGTCAGATCACACCGTTGAAAATATTTCTAAGGAGACACGTGGACCTCGCATTGAAGGGGCTGCAGTGAACAGGAAACAGGTTACCAATTACTAACCCTTCATCTTCACAGTCTTGACACCCTGTTTTTCGAACCATCGGATTCGTATTCTTCCCACCTGGAGTTTTTTATGCCAGGCACTCTTTTTATAGTAACCGTGATGATAAATGGGTTTTACAACTTTTACAGTATGATAGATTTTGCCACCACTGCATGCTGTTAAGAGCAGAAAAAAACCGATGATATAAAGTTGTTTCATGATTACTGGACTGACCAAAAATAGTTATTTATTTCTTCCTACATTCAGCACAACCTAATTATTATGAAACACTACGCAACCTCCACTGAGGCGATGGAATCGCTGAAGAAGAAAGGCTATACCGAGGATTTTAACCTTCATCATGAATGGATAGAATGCCCCAGTCTCGACATCCGCCTTATGCCTGAAGAATTCCACATTGATGAAGTTCACCGTTTTGAAGGCATGACGAGCCCCGACGACAGCGAAGTGCTCTATGCGATCCGATCAACGAAGGGCCTGAAAGGCTTGCTCCTGGATGCTTATGGTGTCTATGCTGATTCAGTGAGTGCCGATATGATCAGTAAGTTGAGAATTGATTCCCGCACGGAGCATTAAGAATGTTGGCAAGGAGATCACCAGGGTCCCGTTTCATTGGGAAGTCTTTCTGGTGTGCATTCCTGCTGTCCATGCATAATCTTTTTTAAGAATTCGTTTCTGCCAATGCATCTATGAAAATTTCCTAAAGGCCTTCCATAAAATTTTGAAAATTGCTTCATTACCAATACTTTAGCATCGTTGTTCTAATTTTTTAGTCTAACTAATATTTTTTACTATGAGAGCTATCTGGAAAGGACACATCCGTTTCTCTTTAGTCACAATTCCCATCCGGGTTTACAATGCCATTGATTCAGGGCAGACGATCAGTTTCAACCTGCTTTCGAAAGAGGGGCACAACCAGGTGAGCTATGAAAAGAAGGACAAGGTCACAGGACAGACCCTCCGAACAGAAGACATAGTGAAAGGGTATCAGTATGAGCCTGGGCAGTTTGTGATTATCAATGATGAGGACTTCACGAAAGTCAAGTTGAAGAGCACGCGTGTCATTGACATCGAAGGCTTCGTCCTTGCCTCGGAAGTTCACCCAACACTCTTTGACGCCCCCTATTTTATCGGGCCCGACGGCGAGATTGCAGCCAAGACCTATTCATTGCTTGCCAAAACTTTGAAAGAATCGGGTAAGGTGGGAGTAGGCCGCGTCGTGCTCCGCGACCGCGAAACGGTCGTATTGCTGACACCGGAAAAGAATGGAATTCTTTTATATAAACTTCGATATCCGAAAGAAGTAAGAAGTATAGGTGAGGTACCACAACTACTTGAGGATGTAAAAGTTGACAAGGAACAAGTAAAAATGGCTAAAATGCTCGTGGACTCAATGTCCAGGAAATTCACACAAATTGAAATGAAAGACCACTATCAGGATGCCCTTCGAGGTATGATCCAAGCCAAGATAGAAGGCAAAGAAATTGTGACAGTCGCCGAAGAAGAAACGCCTGTGGTGGATATCATGACTGCCCTTAAAGCCAGCATCGAGAAGGCCAAGAAGCCGATGGAAAAAGCTAAAGGACCGGCAGCCAAGGAAAAGAAAAAAGCGCAGAAGGAAACGAAGACTGCCAGGCGCAAAGCAAGTTAGACTCAAGAGAGGCCTCACCCCGGCCCTCTCTGGAGGAAGCCTCATCCCTAACCCTTCTCCGGGGGAGAAGGGAACCTCCCTCTCCTCCGGAGAGGGCCGGGGTGAGGCCGATTTTATTATCTTTGCTCTGATGGCAAAAGTTGTCAAGTTTCCAATTCAACCACCGGAGAAGTTTGGGTTCAGGCCTGTTCGCAAAAAACGCCCAACATCATCGGACAAACCCGGACAGCTCAACCTTTTCACCGGCGGAAAGGTCGTAAAGCTGAACCAGCTCACCACCTTTGAAGAAGCTCTTTTGCTGGATGAGCATGGCGACGAGCGCGCCAAGGATTTCTATCTGAAGGCAATCAAGGAATTTGACAGTGTGCCAGACGCCTTCTGCAACCTGGGAATTATTGAATCAAGAGGCCGCAATTATGGTAAGGCCATTGATTGCTTCACTCTTAGCCTGAAAGAGAATCCCCGTCATTTTGAATCACATTACAACCTTGCCAACCTCTACGCGGAGCTTGGTAATCTGCCGTTGGCGAAAGTACATTATCAGATTTCGATCAGCATTGAACCCGAATTTCCCAACAGTTACTTTAACCTGGGCCTCACACTTGCCATGAACCGGGAAATTGAAGAGGCAGTACAATTGTTAATATCCTATAAGCGCCTTTCTTCACAAGACGATCTTAGCCAGGTCGATGAATTGATTGATAGCCTTTTACGTGCAGTGAGGTAATCCCGGTTTTACGCGTAATGAAGGGTCGAACTTAATTTAATGTGCACGGTTTGGAATTCAACTTTTTTCTAGGCGAAAAAAATACTACATCGACCAGATCGTCACATAAAATAAAATTGCACGATAAACCTCCAGTGATATTTTCAGTACCGTGATCATAAAGAGCGACTTTATTATCAGCCGCATGCCTTTCTCCTTATAAAAGATTCGTCCCGAGCGAATGAGAAAATAAAGATTTGTGGATATAAAGATTGCCGTCAATACAAATTCGTCCAAGCGAGCTCCTAAGCCAAGTAAGTTAACAAGCAGCGTCAGGAGCAGGGCATTTATCAACAGATTGAAGCAAACCAGTTCAATGGATAGCCCTACGTGGTCAGTGAAGTAACGATTGCGCGAGCGATAGATCAGGTTGAGGGGAAGGGAGGCAACTACAGCAAATAAGAATACAAGCATCTTTGCAAAACCCGCTGTCTTTTGGTCGTAGAGTATCCCAAACGAACTCACATCGTGAAATCCGAGCCGAGTCATCCTGGTAGCCACCGCCTGCACCGCCAGTTTTCCCTGGAAGGAGTTGATCTGTGTTCTTAATGAAGCATTGAACAACTGAATAACGGGAAAGAGAAAGTAGAGTAAGTTCAATAGGAAAAATACAGATAGCGGTCGGATATACTTTACTTTCCGGCCTTCTGCTAATTCGCGTGAGAGGAATCCTGGCTTTGAAACCATGAGCCACAGCCCTTTTAAAAACCGACTGTCGGCAAGGGTCAAGGCGAGGAAGATGTTATTAAGGAACATTCGAAAGGATCGATCTTCCTTTCCGAAGACTTTCTCACCGCAGAGATTGCAGTACAAACCAGTGAACCGGTTGTCACAATTTTTGCAGATGTGTTCTTGTGTAGTGCTAATCATGAAAACGAACGAGCGGCAAATTTACTACTTCGCTCATTAAATTAGGCAACATAACTCTTGTGGGTGCATTTCATATTGTCGTGGTCAGACTACTACATTTAATTGTCACGGGTTTAAACCCGTGACAATTCTCAGTAATCCATTATTTTACAGAATCATGAAGTCCGGGGGTTTCTAAATTTTTTATAATCCTTTTCAGGTGAGGTTTGATCAAGTTTGGGTGATGCCGGGCGCAGTAACTTAGGGGCCACCCGGCCCGTTGGGTTACCCGATAAGGACCCTTTAGGAATACAGCAACAAACGGTTCAAAGTGCCGGGGATTGTCACCTGCATATCTCACCACACGATCACACATGGCTTTGGAATGCTCCCGATGTACTTCCTGTACTATATTCATTATCAATAATTTACTTTAGTAATGTGTATATAACACGCTGATAATTAGGATATATATGAATTTAATAATACTTTCGTATTCAACATTAAACGATTAGTACCATGCTTTTACTTTTTGCTATCGTAGTTGCCTTAATTTTTCAATTGGCGATCTGCTTTTTGTTCTTCTATCTAACGGATGCCAGAAGATATCGCAGGTTGATCAATAATGGCCTTCGCTCAGTTTTTTAGTCCGAAGACACCGCGATCATTAGGGATTTCCAGCATAGCCCGATTAGCGAACTTTTCTTGCCGCCTGGTTAAATTTCTCTTTGACCAGTTTCCGGAACCAGGTGGGAGCGAGTCGCTTTAGTCTCCACTGCTTTCGAGCGGGCTTGGGCAGGATGATATAAAATTCACCCTTTCCCGCGCGGTGTAAAATTTCTTCTGCTACTGTCTTGGCTTCTAACCGGGAATGGTCAATAAAGAATTGTGTTGTTTTTTTTACCCGCTCCCCGCCGCGTGCACTTTGGGCAATGTTCGTCTTGAAATATGATGGCTGAAGGCAGGAAACCTTTACATTAAAATCCATCAGCTCGCCGTACAATGTTTCACTGATGGCTACGACGGCTGCCTTTGTCATGTTGTAGGCGCCCATGGTAGGAGCGCAGCTGACGGCGGCCAGACTGGCGGTATTCAAAATATGTCCCGACTTTTGCTTTTTGAAAGTAGGGATGAAATAATAACAACCGTAGATCACGCTGAATTGGTTGACGCGCGTCATCCATTCCCAATTGTCCAGCGAGTATTCTTCAAAGGTGCCGCCATCGCCTACTCCTGCATTGTTGAAAAGCAAATCGATGCCGCCTGCTTTTGCCAAAAAATCAATCGCTACCTGCTGGTATTGCGCACGATCGGAAACATCAAGTTGAAAGGAGATTGGTTTTCCACCCAATGCTTCAAATTCCTTTGCTGCAATATCCAGTTGCTGTTGGTTAATGTCGGCAATCCCAAGCGTCCACCCATCTTGTGCCAGCTCAACACAAAAAGCTTTTCCAAGTCCCGATGCAGCACCGGTGATGAATGCCCGTTTGTTGGGATGTTGATGTGTTAGTGCGTAATTCATGGGCTGATCTTATGAATGACAATATAATCAAATTCATGGGCTGTTGGTTGGCTGTTGGGTCTTGGGACTTGGCTCGTGTATGGTTAGATATTGGATTAGCATCCTTGCGATGGCCATTATATAGAGTTTAGCTCTACAGCCCTCACACCCCGCTGAGCTAAATTGTGAATGACATGGATGAGTTTTCCGAAGCGGGGATCTTTCGAATGGCCTTGCTTCCAGCGTACATAAATCTGTTGGGCAATCACGGCATTTTTGTACAACCCAAAAGCATAATAAAATACAGGATTAGTGATCGACCGGCCGCTCTTGATGGAATACCTCTCTACTACTTCTTTTCTTTTAAGGTTTCCGGGCAGCCATGAGATATTGAACACTTTTGCCAGATCGCCATCATCCTCTTCTGCCCAATACGCGAGGCTGGCGCCGAGGTCCATCCAGGGGTCACCAACGGTTGCCATCTCCCAATCCAGAACGCCAATGATTTCTGACAGATCGTTTTCCTTAAGAACAAGGTTATCATACTTGTAATCATTGTGTAGTAATGTGGGCGTGGTATCTTCTGGTTGATTTTGTTTTAACCAGTTGCTCAATGCTTCCATTTCTTTGATGGCATCCGTTTGGGCGACTGCATATCGTTTTGTCCAGCCTTCTACCTGGCGTTGAATATAACCACCAGGTTTCCCCAGTTGAACCAACCCCGTTTTGTGAATATCAATTGAGTGCAGTACGACCAAATTGTCGACCAGTGATTCTGAAATCTTTCTCATCTCAGCGGGAGCAAGTTGTATTTCTTTCACTGAAGAAGGTCGCAGGATAATTCCTCTGATCCTTTCCATGATGTAAAAAGGAGCTCCGATTATTTCAGGATCTTCGCAATAGATAATGGGCGAGGGAATCTTTGAATAATGATCGCGCAAGAGTGACAGTACTTTAAATTCCCGGCCCATGTCATGAGCGGATTTGATGGCGGCTCCAAAAGGAGGGCGTCTTAGAATATATTCATCAGTTTCGGTTCGAAGCAGGTAGGTAAGATTGGAATATCCTCCTGGGAATTGTACTTGATCTTTTACCACGCCAATCTGTGAAGCGTGTTTGCCAAGGTAATTATTAAGCGACGATAGATTAATTTCTTCTCCTTGCCTGATGGAAACGGGTTGATCTGTCCCGATCATGCCGATTTTTTTTTCTTTTTGACATCCAAACCATACTCTTTCAGAATGCTCAGTGCAAGACTCTGTTTGTGTACTTCGTCAGCACCATCCCAAATACGCGCCCCGCGCTCATGCTGATAGATGGTAGCCAGCATAGTTCCGTCCGACAAGCCCATGGCGCCGTGCACCTGGATGGCGCGGTCAAGCACTTTGAGCATCATGTTGGCAGTAAAGAATTTGATGCCAGAGATCTGATTACGCGAAGCGGCAGCACCATCTGTGTCGATGCTGGAGGCGGTACGCAACACTAAAAGCCTGGCCGCATCAATTTCAACCCGGCTCTCCGCGATGAAACCCTGAATAAATTGCTTTTCACCCAGCATCACACCTTCTTCCAGCTCACGTGAGGCTGCCCGTTTACACATTAGATCAAATGCCTTCTCGGCAATTCCGGTCCACCGCATGCAGTGATGGATGCGGCCAGGACCAAGACGCTCTTGTGCAAGTTTGAATCCAGTGCCCTCTTCGCCAATCAGGTTGGTCACGGGGACTTCACAATTTTCAAAACGTATTTCCGAATGACTCGCCCATCCGGATCCGGCCTCGCCAAATACAGGGATTTTTCTAATATGTGCGAATCCTCTTGTGTTGGTGGGTACGATGATCATACTCGCCCGCTGATGAGGAGGAGCCGCTGGATTAGTAACGGCCATCACAATTGCAAACGCAGCACCCTCTGCACTGGAAGTAAACCATTTGTGTCCGTTCAAAATATAGTGGTCTCCTTTTCGCGTTGCTGTTGTAGCAAGGCGCGTAGGGTTGGAGCCTGCAAACTCCGGTTCAGTCATTGCAAAACAACTCCTGATTTTACCTTCCAGCAGTGGATGTAGAAATTTTTTCTTGTGTTCATCGGAGCCAAACTTGCTCAAGAGCTCCATGTTACCGATATCCGGCGCCTGGCAATTGAATGTGTAATGACCGTAAAAAGGAGTGAGCGCCAGTGCTTCACTGATTTGCCCAAACTCACATAATGACAGTCCCCAGCCACCTTCATTTTTTGGAAGGTGTAAACCCCACAACCCGGCTACTTTAACCTTTTCGCGCATCGTATCCAGCAATGCATAGGTTTCAGTAGTACTCCTGGAATGATGCTCTGTTTCAAGCCAAAGTAGTTCATTCTGGACAAATGCCTTAACCTTTGGCAGGAGCTCGTTTAGGCGTTCGGTAGTAAATATTTTTTCCATAAGATTTTATTCAACAGTAGTGATAGATTTTTTATATCGTCGTTCCTCCATCAGCAAAAAATAATGTGCCAGTACAATATGCGGACGCATCGGATGCAAGGAAGAGGGCGAGTGCAGCGATCTCGTCTACCGTACCCATCCGGCCCATGGGCACCATCTTCATGAATTTCTTAAGCACATTTTCATCTTCCCAGAGTGCTTGTGAGAATTTCGTTTTAATCAATCCCGGACAAATCGCGTTTACCCGTATGTTATCACGCCCCCATTCTTTTGCCATCACTTTTGTTAGCATATTCAATGCTGCCTTTGACACGGAGTAAATTCCAAGGCCGCTATCCGGTCGCTCACCTGCAATCGAGCTCATGTTGATGACAGATCCACCGCCGCGCTGCTTCAAATGTGGGTAGGTAAGTTTGCATAGTTCGAATGGTGCCTTCACGTTCACATCCATGATTTTGTCGTACGCCCAGTCCTCTGTTTGTACAACCGGACCAAAAGCTGGGTTGGCTGCAGCATTATTTACGACGATGTCGATGCCTCCATATTTTTTTATTGTCTTTTCTACTAAGGCTGTAATTGCGGACGAATCTCCAGTATTGGCTGCAATGCCTATACACTCCCCCCCGGTTGATCTTATTTTTTCGGCTACTTTATCGAGTTCCTCCTGCTTGCGGGAATTGATGACCACTTTGGCGCCATTTGCTGCATACATAAGGGCGATGGCTTCTCCAATTCCTTTGCTGGCACCCGTGACAAGCGCAACTTTATTTTCAAGGCTGAAGTTCATAGTAAATGTTTATAAAGTGTTCCATGATTTATTTCAATTCATTCAAGCTTACTTTTTTAAGCTCCCGGTTCACGCTGGTTAAATATTTTTCTTTCCAGTTTTTCCAATCGGTCATGACTTTTTCAAATTGACCTTGAGCATCTTTTACCCCTGCAATTGCTTGTGTGGTAGCCGCCATGTCTGTCTCTTGAAAAATAGTCAGCAACGTGGCGAATGTGTCGCTCATTCTTCCCAGGCCAGGGATTAGACTGCCCCTTGGCGGGTTCTCCATTTTAGCGAGGAACTGGTCGGTTGCGCCAAGCTGGGTTGCCAACCCACCCTTTGCTTTCGGCAGGATCGCTTTTATTTGCTCACGCAAGCTGCCGACCTCCTTGAGCGAGGCAAGAAGTTGTTGACGGTTTTGATAACAGGTCAAGGAGAGATCATGTTGGGTTGTCAGACCTTCCATGGAGGTCTTGACCCTTGGATCTATTTTTACAATGATCGGGGAAGTGTGACTAGTTCCATTCACTGTCAATTTGATAGTATAGATTCCGGGCAATACCCATGGAGAAGTAAACTCTGGCGCAGTTTGTCTAGGTGTGGCAGAAATAGGATACGATGGCGGCACGGCAAGGGGAGCGTAGTGCATGTCCCATAGAAAGCGATGTGAGCCCGCCTCTCCGGAGAGAATTTGCTGCGGACGAATCCAATATAATGGGGTATTACCATCAGGAATTTGGTAAGGCTTGTCGTCGCTGGTAAATCTTCGAATGAACTTATTGCTACTATCAAAAATCTCTAGTGTAACAACGCCTTTTACTTTTTCCTTTAGATAGTAATTGATGATTGCACCGTCCGGTGGATTCTGTCCGGCCGGTTCTTCGGGTGGCAAAGGTGTATCGGGGTACATGCTCCAGCGCACACGATAAGATTCCTGTGGTTTGTACAAAATGGAATTCGCGGAAGCGGATGACGCGGTGATTTGCCGGAGTGGCGTGATGTCATCCAGTATCCAGAATGAACGACCATGGGTGCCGATGACCAGGTCATCGTCTTTTATTACCAGGTCACGTATAGAAGTAGCCGGCATGTTTAATCGAAGTGTTTGCCAATTTTCTCCATCATCCAATGAAAAAAAGACAGCATGCTCCGATCCTGCAAACAGAAGTCCTTGTCTCTGTGGATCCTCTTTTACTGCATTGATAGGAGAATTTGGCAAGCCTTTGACAATTTCCTGCCAGGTCTTGCCACCGTCACGCGTTCTGAAAATATGAGGTCGAAGATCATCGAGACGAATACCGTTAACAGCAGCATACGCAGTATTCACATCAAAGTGACTGGCATCCATCACCGAGATCTTGCTCCACGATTTGATCGCCGGTGGTGTTACATTTTTCCAATTTTCTCCACCATCGTTAGTCACTTGGATCAGACCGTCATCAGTCCCGGCCCAGATGGTGTTGATGTCTTTGTATGAAGGAGCAATTGTATAAACGACACCACGCCTCGGCATGGTTTTCATTTCAGCAGATTTGTAAACACCGACGTTCTCCGGTATATCCCATGCTTCCCGCGTGAGATCGGGACTTATCACTTCCCAGGAGTTACCTCCATTTTGAGTTTTGAAAATTACGTTACCAGAAAAGTACAGTGTTTTAGGATCTATGGGAGAGAAGAGAACGGGGGCGGTGCGGATAAATCGATACTTGCCACTTCGCACAGCTTCTGGCGCGATGTTTTGAATTTGCCCTGTGCGTTTATCATACCGGGTAATCTTACCGCCGTAAATAATGTTGGGATCAAGCGGGTCCGCTGCCACGTATCCATATTCCTCAACACCTACAGGGTGCCACTCGCGAAACGTAATCTGCCCATCATTACTCCGGCTGGATACACCTGCTGAACCACTTTCCTGCTGTCCA
>JANXYC010000122.1 GCA_025350305.1 Cyclobacteriaceae bacterium
CCGAACCATCCGGGCGTTTGCACGTGATGGTATTTTTCGTTTTGCCCTTTTTAAAAATGATTTCCACAAATGCATCCACTACTCAGAGAATAGTTTTCCTTGGTCCTTGTTCTTTGCATCGTCATTTTCAGTAGCGTAAAGAGGTAATTTATTTAACTCTTTACTTAACAATGAATCTTGCGTAATAATGCCCCGCTGATTGGCTTCACTTTTTAGTTTTTCATTGTCGCTCTCAAGGTCTTTGATGCTAATTTGCTTAGATCTTCTCTCAATCGGAGGATTCAGTTTTTCCGATTTTTCGAACTCAACCACCTTCTCCAGTAAATCTTTCGGCAAATCCGCTTCACTCCTGTAGACCAGTTCAAAAAACTGTTTTGCAAAAAAACCATCGATCTGAATTCTTCTTTTTGATAGATGTATAAACTTTCCAATGACCCGACAAATATTTTCCCGCTCCTCGGGACTCAGTTGTTCTGCAAATTCGTAGTCCTCTATTCTCCTAAGAGCGAGAATAATAGGTTCCAAAGCGTCAATGGAAATGATATAGACGGTATAGTCACTTAATTTATAGGCAAACTGTTCAAGATAGTCAAGCGTGTTGCCCGGAACTACCAGAAAGACTTCCTTTTTTACATCGTCTTCCTTTACATACTTTCCGCTCTCCACCTGACTTTTGAGATAATTCGGAAAGTTTGATAAATCATCACTACCCGGGCTTTTTGCATCGAAAATGATATATTCATTGTTAATTTTCAGCGTATTATCGGGCTTTCCCTTGAAGGGAACTCTGTCAACGTATTCAATGGTGTATTGACTGCAGATCGTTTTGATCCTGTTCTTTACATTTTCTTCATGGTTTAGCCAGGTTTCTTTGAGCTTCCTGATTCTTTCAAATTCAAGCCTGTTCTTCTCTTCAATTTCCCGGTCCCGGTCCCGTTGGATTTTTTCCTGTATTTGCCTGAGTGATGAAATCGCGTTGGAATGTTCCAATTTCCGAAACTCATCTTCTTTTTCCAATGTGGTTATTTGATTGCGGGCTTTTTGTAAATTAACCTCAGCATTTTCAAGTTTCTGTTTGGCAGCAGCAAGCTCGTTGGATAATTCCGTTCCCCTTTTTAAAAAACTATTATTTGATTCTTTCAATGTTGCAATTTCCCGCAGGCTGTCCTCATATTGCTTGTTAAGGGAAGAATTGGATTGTTTGATGACCTGAATCTCGGTAGTCAGACGATTGTTCGTTTCATGAAGATTTTTTGTGGATGCCTTTTCGATTTCAACAGAGGTTCCCAATTTTGAGTTTTCCGATGTTAAGTTCTCAATAATTGAAAATAGCCGCTGGAGATCACCATTGGCATCAATAAGTTGGGACTTGATTGTGCCCCAACCGAACAGTCTTTGAAAAAAGGATATGTTCTTTAAACTATCAAAGGCCCTTTTAAGATTATCAAATTCCATTTCGGAAAATAGGTTTATACTTTATACTCAGAACTCAATCAACAGTTGGTTTTTCTCCACCGTGTCGCCTTTTTTTATTTTTACCTGTTTCACGGTTCCTTCTCCGGGAGCTTTGATAATATTTTCCATCTTCATCGCCTCCAGCACCAGTAACGGATCGCCTGCTTTCACGTGGTCACCGGCCTTCACCCGCAGATCAATGATCAAGCCCGGCATGGGCGCTTTGACTACGTTTAGTTTTCCGGCTGCAGCGCTGCTCATGCCCATTTTTTCCAGCAGCAGATCAAATTGATCGCGAAGCTGAACGGTATACTTCTGATTATTGATTTTTAGGTCAACGGTCTTGGCCTCGCGATCTATTTTTACAACCTCTGCACGAAAGCCTTTATTCTGATACAAGATGTGGTAATGCCCGTCACCCAGCGAAGTGAGGTTCCAGTCAAGCAGATTCCCATTTACCAGCCAGTTTTCCTTAATCTGTATGATTTCAGATGTGTTTCCGTTAACCAGTGCCTTATACATGCTGTCAAAAATAGTGGGTGGGGAGGTGGTTTAGTTTAAAATAATCAAATTTGTTTCCGTTTACCTGCCCGGTAGGCAGGAATTAATGAATCATCTTATTTTAAATCGTGAACTGGAACACCCTTCTTTCTGCGAACCGCCTTGGTCAGAAATCGACATCGTCAGAATCGTATCGTAGCGCCTTCGAACAAGATTATGACCGGATAATTTTTTCACATCCTTTCCGCCGACTTCAAGATAAAACGCAGGTCCATCCGTTGCCGGAACATGATTTTGTCCATACCCGCCTCACGCACAGCCTTGAAGTCTCAAGTGTCGGCAGATCACTGGGAAAGCGAGTCGGGGAAGTGGTTCTGGAACGACATCCGGAATTGAGTCAAAATTTTTCATTGTTCGATTTTGGTGCGATTGTCGCCGCGGCTTCATTAGCGCATGACCTGGGCAATCCGCCTTTTGGCCATGCCGGTGAAGATGCCTTATCGGATTTTTTTCTTGAAAACACAAGGTTCAAGGGAGCCGTGAGTGAAGCAGAGTGGAGCGATCTTATCAAGTTTGAAGGGAATGCACAGGGCTTCCGTATTTTGAACCAACACGAATACGGAATGAAGCTTACCTGTGCGACGTTGGGCGCCTTCACAAAATATCCATGTCCGGCACATTTTCAATGGCGTGATAGATCGAAGAAGAGTCAGAAGAAATTTGGATTTTTTCAGAGTGAGAAAGAGATTTTTTCAGATCTCGCGGGTCAACTTGAATTGAATAATGCAGCCGAGGGTGCCTGGTGCCGTCACCCGCTTGCATTTTTGGTGGAAGCAGCCGATGATATTTGTTACAGCATCATCGATTTGGAAGACGGCTGCCGGCTGGGTCTGGTGAGCTTTGAGGAAACGGTGGAACTGCTGGCACCTATTCTGAAGGAGAAATTAGACCGCAGCAAACTGGCTGGTAATGATGGACTGAATAAGAAACTCGGAACATTGCGCGCCATGAGTATTGGAGAATTGATAGACGCCTGTACCACGATCTTCCTCGCCAATGAAGAAGAAATAATAGCAGGGAAATTTGATCATGCGCTCATTGACCTGTGTGAATTCAAGGGTGCGTTAAAAAAAATCGGCGAGGTGTCCATTCAAAAAATCTATCGCGCACGTCAGGTTGTAGAAATAGAGGCATCCGGCCACGAAGTACTGCCCGGTTTACTCCGGGAATTTGTAACGGCGGGCGGTCTGCTGGGTAAGAAAGAACAATCCCGCAAATACAGCAACCTGGGGCTTCTTTTTCCCACCGAGATCAGCAAGGCAATTGAACAATGCCAAACTGAATATGGTGTACTGCGTTATGTCATCGACTTTATTTCCGGACTCACCGACCGGCATGCGCTCTCGCTTTACCGAAAGATTAAGGGCATCGCGCATTTAGATCACTGAGATTCCAAATCCCGATTGATTTTATCGAGTAATTCCAAACTTTTTGGGAGCATGTTATAAATCATCCCCTGGTGATAAAAAAACATAATTTTTTGTAACTCCCGGAGATGCCGCTTAGCTTCTTTACTTTTTCGAAGACGGGCCAGGATGGTTTCCTGAGAAAAAGGATTGCGGTAGGTGAGCTCCCCATAGTCGATGGCATCCATAAAATCAAGATTATAGTTTATGATACGGGCGACTTGCAATAACAGTAATTCAAAAGAGGAATAGTAAACAATCATACTCTTTTTGAGATCATTATTGCGAATCAGTTTGAGGTTGCCAGTGGATTTCAACTCATCATAAACCGTTGTCATACACGCCGGACTAATGAGCACAAGAATATTTTCTATCATATCTTCAAATTCCTCTGAGTCCACTGTCTTGCCGCTGTCTATCAGCTTAAGCATTTCCCCGGCTGCATTTTCTTTGTCGAATCCCTTCTTGATCTCCGCCTTGATCATGGCAGTGTCGGATTGAACGGCCTCACGGAGATTGATAAGATATTCCCGTCCGATTTTTTTCTCGGCAATGGACTCACGCCAGTTTTCAACAGCCAGGGCGGTGAATACGCCAATGATGATAAGCGCCAATTGAATGACTATTTGGGCAAAAGTTTCACGGGCTTTCATGGGGAGCTAAAACTATTTCTTTTGCCCCTTCAGTTCGATGATCTGACATTTGATGGGGTTTGTGCCGCTGTTGATCACGGTATGGGTTTCCGCCTCGCTCCAAAAACTGGTACCGGCTTTCATTTTATCAGATTTCACTTTCCCATCGGGGGTGGTTATAGTCACATTTGCATCCGTTAGTAATACCGTCAGGTGGGCCGGGTGGCTGTGTTTCCCAAGACCGCATACATCTTTTCCAGGGCTTCCGTCATACTGATAAATCTTCACTTTGTCATTATCCAAAATCAGTTCGCCATCGTTTTTTGTCTTTTGGGTTGATTGGCCAATGGCTACCAGGGTGGCCAAAACGCCTGCGGTTATCAAGGATACAGTTTTCATGTTCGTTACTGTTTGGGAGTGGAGGAAATAGTTTTACGGTAATTCAAATATAGCAGAGTGTTGTGATAAAGTGTGGGTCAATTGGAGGGTCTTTTCCTTCCAAAACTCTTTGGCCAAGGCACCCAACGACCTTAGAAACAGCCGAAATTCTTTACATTTGCCGGTTATAAAAACAGCTAGTGAAGGTGTGGTCGCGCATAGCCGATAGTATCATCCGTTTTCGACTTCTGTTGATGGGCATTATTGCAATCATCACGGCGGTCATGGGCTATTATGCCACCGCGGTGGAGATGAGTTACGACTTTACCCGTACCGTGCCACCCAACGATCCGGACATGATCTTCCTTAACAAATTCAAGGAGCAGTTTGGCGAGGATGGCAACATGGTGGCCGTGGGAATGAAGGATAGCGCGATCTATCAGGCAAATAATTTTCAAAAATTCAGAGAACTCAGTGAAGGCATCCGGAAAATAGAGGGCGTTAACGAAGTGCTCTCACTTCCGCTGTTAAAAGTAATACTGAAAGACACCACCAACAGTAAATTCTTTCTGTCGCCTCTTTTTCCTGAAAACATTTCGTCACAGCAAGTTCTTGATAGTTTGTTGACCGAGGCCTACAAGCAGAAAATCTATATGGGTCAATTGGTCAACGTCCAGAATGGCGCTACGATGATGCTGGTGTCTGTTCAGAAGGGCGTCGCCAATTCTGCAAAAAGGGTAGAACTCATCAACGCCCTTCACGCGCTGGGCGAAGAGTTTACAATATCAACAGGAATCAACCTGCGATATGCTGGCCTTCCGTTCATCCGTTCCGTCGTTGCACAGCAGGTGCGCCGGGAGTTGGGAATGTTCACCTACCTGTCGGCAATCGTTACGGGCCTGATCATGTTGTTGTTTTTCAGATCGGTGAGGGCGGTGCTCTTTTCGATGGTGATGATCGGAGTCATGGTGGTCTGGACGCTGGGCACCATCGCGCTCTTTGGATTCAAAATCACCCTGCTCAGCGGACTGATTCCGCCGGTGATCGTCACGATTGGCATCACCAACGCAATTTATTTGCTGAATAAATATCATGTAGAATTTGTAAAGAGTAGAAATAAAGTTGAAGCCATCCGGGTCGTTGTGCTGCGGATGGGACTGGCTACGTTTCTCACGAACCTGACCGTGGCCATTGGCTTCCTCACGTTGCTATCCACGGATATCGTGATCCTTCGTGAGTTCGGCATCGTGGCAGGAATCAACATTATCGCATTGTTTTTTGTGAGCCTGGTAATGATCCCGGGGATTCTTACCTGGTTGCCTGAACCTTCCCCAAAACATTTGCGCCATTTGGATTTTAAAATTTTGGGTTGGTTTGTGAGGACCATCGACCTGATGGTACATCGCGTTCGGCCGGCCATCTACATTGTAACGGTTGGTGTAGCGGTCATAGCCGTTATCGGTATGATGAAGCTTGAATCATTGTCATTTATGGTGGACGATCTTCCGGAAGAAAGTCAGATCAAAAAAGATTTGAAATTTTTTGAAGCCAATTTCAGCGGCATCATGCCGATTGAATTTATGGTAGACACCGGTAAGCGAAGAGGATTACTTCAGGTCAATAACCTCAAAAAGATTGAAGCATTTGAATATTTCCTCGATTCAATATCGGTTATCTCGCGACCGGTTTCACTGGTGAGTTTTGTAAAAGCTTCGAAGCAGGCTTTTTACAACAACAATCCGAAATATTATCTGTTGCCGACCAACCAGGAGAAGGGTTTTATTTTACGGTACATGAAAGGGCAGACGGACAATAGCGGGCTCTTCAAATCCTTTGCCGACTCCACCTTTCAAAAGATGCGGATCAGTTGCCAGATGGCCGACATTGGTTCGAAACGAATGGATTCACTCATCACCCGCGTGATTGACCCAAAGATTGCTTCCCTCTTTGGTAAGCCCGACAACAAAGACACGGATGTAAAGGTGAACGTGACGGGAACATCGGTTTTATTTATCAAAGGGAATAAATTTTTGATTGCCAATCTGTGGGAGAGTCTTATTCTGGCATTTGCACTCATCACGTTAAGTATGGCCGCCTTGTTTGCCAATGCGAGGATGATCATCATTTCCCTCATCCCAAACCTGATTGCGCTCATGATTACAGCCGGACTGATGGGCTATTTCCACATCCCGCTGAAAGCCAGTACCGCCTTGATCTTTAGTATCACCTTTGGCATTTCAGTCGACAATTCGATTCGCTTTTTGGCCAAGTATCGCCAGGAGCTGCTGGCATCCGGTTTTTTTGTGCCGCGCTCCGTGAGCGAAAGCATCCTGGAAACGGGTAAGAGTATTATTTATACTTCTATCGTTTTGTTTGCCGGCTTTATCATTTTTGCCTTTTCGGATTTTGGCGGCACCATTGCACTGGGAATTCTCACTTCGACGACGCTGGTGATCTCCATGTTTACCAATCTCATTCTTCTGCCGGCCCTGATTCTTACTTTTGATAAGCAGAAAAAATCACAGAGAGAAAAACTTTTGATCGATGATTTTGATGTATCATTTTACGGCGAACATGAAGACGAGGAGATCGATTTGAGCAAGATTAAAATTCACGACAGGAGTGGAGTCGTTGAGTAGCGCATCAGGAACAGAAAATCATTTACATAAAATTAATGTTTGACAGCCGGCAAGGCAATTAAACGGTGATGAACAGGATGAGTACGAAGTACAAAGAATACAAGGAACTGAATTTTGCGAAGGTAGCGGAAGAAGTGCGGACGTTTTGGGAGGAGAACCAGATTTTTGAAAAGTCGGTCAGCAATCGTGATGGAAAACAAACCTTTACGTTTTATGAAGGCCCGCCGTCCGCGAATGGCACACCCGGCATCCATCATGTGATGGCGCGCACGGTGAAAGATATTTTCTGCCGCTTCAAAACATTGCAAGGTTATCAGGTAAGAAGAAAAGGTGGATGGGATACACACGGCCTCCCGGTGGAACTTCAGGTGGAGAAAGAACTTGGCATCACCAAAGACGACATTGGAAAGAAAATCTCCATCGAAGATTACAACTCGAAGTGCCGTGAGACAGTGATGAAGTACAAGGACCAGTGGGACGATCTTACAAAGAAGATGGGTTACTGGGTCGATCTGGAACATCCATACATCACGTATAACAACGAATACATTGAGACCCTGTGGTGGATACTTAAACAGTTTTACAATAAAGGATTACTGTACAAAGGTTATAGCATTCAGCCGTACTCACCTTCCGATGGAACGGGATTGAGTTCACATGAATTAAACCAGCCGGGCTGCTATAAAGAAGTGAAGGATACTTCCGTGGTGGCGCAGTTTAAGGTGAAGCGGGATGCCAAGTCGGAATTTTTATTTAACTTTTCAACTTCAAGCAGTGATACTATTTATAATGGACTTGACTTGAATGGGAAGTCAAACAATGAAATATTCATTCTGGCATGGACTACAACCCCCTGGACTCTACCATCAAATACAGCCCTCGCCATTGGAGAGAAAATCAAATACTTACTCGTTAAGACTATCAATTTATACACAAAAAGACCAATCACCATTGTAATAGCTACGGAGACCTTTCTAAAGTATTTTTATTATGAAGGAGGACAAATTGGGGTTGGAATTTTTTATTCATCAAATGCAGAGACAACAAAGGGGAAGATAGGGCGCTGGCATATTCTTGGTGAGTTTACTGGAAAATCATTGATTGGTGTCGAATACGAGCAGTTAATGCCGTACCTCAAGCCGCTCTACGATATAGATAGGGCCTTTAAGATTGTTGCTGGTGATTTCGTAACCACCGAAGACGGTACCGGTGTAGTTCACACATCACCCACGTTTGGCGCGGATGACTTTCGCGTGGCGAAACAAAATGGAATTCCTCCCCTTACACTTAAGGATGATGCCGGCAATGAAGTGCCCACCGTTGATAAGAAAGGAAAATTTGTAAAAGAGATTGGAGCAAAACTCAGGGAAGGAGTAACGGCTTACAAGATCAAAACCCATAAGCCTCTGGGTGAAAATGATTTTTATGTCAAGAATTACACGGATGAAGATGAAACCAATTCTGACTACAAAACGACGGATGTAATTATCTCAATTATACTCAAGGAAGAGAACAAGGCTTTTAAAGTAGAGAAATACGAGCACACCTATCCCCACTCCTGGCGCACGGACAAACCTGTTCTCTATTACCCCCTTGATGCCTGGTTTATCAAAACCACAGCATTAAAAGATCGCATGGTGGAGCTTAACAAGACCATCAACTGGAAACCGGAGTCTACAGGTACAGGGCGTTTTGGCAATTGGTTGGAGAATCTTGTAGACTGGAATTTGTCCCGATCACGATATTGGGGCACACCATTACCCATCTGGCGAACCAAAGACGGAAAAGAAGAAATCTGCATCGGCTCAATCGATGAGCTAAAAAGTGAAATCGAAAAAGCCAAAAAAGCAGGAATCCCCCAGCACCCAACTCCCAGGACCCAGGACCCCACGCTCGATCTCCATCGCCCATTTGTTGATGAAATTATTTTGGTAAGTTCCGCCGGTCAACCTATGTACCGCGAGCCGGACCTGATCGACGTCTGGTTCGACTCTGGCGCCATGCCCTACGCTCAGTGGGGTTTGAACGCTGAAAAATTAAAAGCCAGACACCCACAGCCATTCAATGCTGGATGGGAGGGTGCTTTTCCTGCAGACTTTATCTCCGAGGGCGTTGATCAGACTCGCGGCTGGTTCTTTACACTCCATGCCATTGCCGCATTACTGTTTGATAGCGTGTCATTTAAGAACGTCCTTTCCACCGGTCTTGTGCTTGACAAAGAGGGCAACAAAATGTCGAAGCGCAAGGGCAATGTGGTAAACCCCTTTACCACGATTGAAAAATTCGGTCCCGATGTCGTGCGCTGGTACATGATGGAGAATGCTCCCCCTTGGGACAATCTAAAATTCAGCATAGAGGGACTGGCAGAAACGCAGCGCCGGTTTTTCGGCACACTGTTGAATACCTACTCCTTTTTTGCGCTGTATGCTAATATTGATGGATTCGAAAAGGATGAGACTCACAACGTTCCGTTTAATACACTATCAACGCTTGATCGCTGGATCATTTCGAAATTGCAGACGCTGATCGGGGAAGTAACAGTGGCTTACAATGATTACGATCCCACCAAAGCCGCCCGCGCCATACAGGATTTCGTGAACGATCATCTTTCCAACTGGTACGTCCGGTTAAACAGAAAACGCTTCTGGCAACCCTCGTCCGCCGTAGCTTCAGCGAAGGCAGACTCGTCCATAGTATCACTCTCCGATGATAAAAAAGCCGCCTACGAAACCCTATATGAATGCATCATGATCGTGGGACAGTTAATGTCGCCCATTGCGCCATTTTATTCTGAGTTCTTATATAAAAACCTTACAGATGGCATACGGGCCAACGCTGTCAAAAATAAAACGCCGCTCCGCCATGAGTCCGTGCATCACACGGATCTGGCAACGGCTGAGAAAAACCGGATGGACCAGGAATTGGAAATTTCTATGGAGTATGCGCAGAAAATCTGTTCATTGGTTCATTCCATACGTAAGAACAGTAAAATCAAAGTGAGAACACCATTGCAGAAAGTATTGCTTCCCGTGCTCGATGAAAAATTCGCACAACGGATCAAGGGCATGGAAGAGATCATCAAATCGGAAGTGAATGTAAAAACGATTGAATACATCGATGATACTTCCGGGCTTCTGGTGAAAAAAGTGAAGCCTAATTTCGCCAAACTGGGCAAACAATATGGTCCACGCATGAAAGAGGTATCGGCGGTGATCACGACCCTTTCAAGGGAAGAGATCAGTATGCTTGAAAAGAAAAGTTCGTTGAATAAAGAAGGCTTTGATCTGGTGTTGGAAGATGTTTTGATCAGTTCGGAGGATATTCCAGGATGGTCTGTCGCATCGGAAGGCGGCATCACTGTGGCGCTTGATATTTCGATCACGGACAGTCTGAAGAAGGAAGGTATTGCCCGCGACTTTGTAAACCGCGTGCAAAATATGCGCAAGGATATGGGTCTCGAGGTGCTCGATAAAATCGGGATTGAGGTGCAAAAGGATGGAGAGCTGGCTACTGCTGCCCTGACAGAATTCAATAATTACATCAGGACCGAAACGCAGGCGCTCAGTTTGGAGTTAAAAGAAAACGTAGCGGGAGGAACTGATGTAGACATGGATGAGTTTGTGTTGAAAGTGAAAATAAGTTTAAAGAAATAAACAAATAATGAACCTTCGTCGCCGGGGTTTCTGTTCTTGATCACATACGAATGAAAGTATATAAGTATTTTTTGGTTGCCTTTGCTGTCATCATCATCGACCACACCAGCAAATTGCTGGTGCATCACTATTTGGGTATTCACGAGGAGGTCAGCGTGATCGGGGATTGGTTCAAGTTGCATTATCTATTAAACCCGGGTATGGCGTTTGGCTTACGGTGGGAAAATGAATTCGGCAAACTGGCCCTCACCCTCTTTCGCATCGGGGCGATGGGCGGTATCGCGTGGTATTTGTATAAATCTGTTTTAATAAAGGCTCACGGTGGATTTCTTTTTTGTCTTGCTTTGATACTCGGAGGCGCTGTTGGCAATGTGATTGATAGTATTTTTTATGGTGTACTTCTTAATAATGCGCCACTCAATTCACCCACACCTTGGTTCCACGGTCAGGTGATTGATATGTTGTTCTTTCCCATGTTTGAGTTCTATTGGCCTGCATGGGTGCCCGTCTTCGGCGGCGACTACTTTTTGTTCTTCAGCCCGGTTTTCAACATCGCTGATTCCTCGATATTCATCGGTGTATTATGTATTCTGTTATTTCAACGGAGTTTTTTTAAGGAAGAACCTGTTGCCGGATCGACTGCTAACGAAGCATCAGAATTGCCAACGACAGCGCTGCATGAAAATGGGGTGCCCAAACAAGAACCGACCCCCGAAGAAAAAAATCCTGCCAATCTTTAATCGCGATGGCTGAGCAACTGATCATAGCATCATCGATTGATAAAGCGGGGCGCTATAAGACTTTGCTACCCCAAATCGACTCATTGGTGGCTGGTGAACCGGATGTGGTTGCCAATCTTTCCAACATCGCTGCAGCTTTGAAGCAAACCATGAATTTTTTTTGGGTAGGATTTTATTTGGTAAAGAAAAATGAATTGGTTCTGGGCCCTTTTCAGGGACCAATCGCTTGTACCCGGATTGCCCTTGGCAAAGGTGTCTGCGGGGCCAGTTGGAAAGAAAAGAAAGTGATGATTGTTCCAAACGTGGATGAATTTCCCGGACACATTGTCTGCAGCTCCGATTCCAAATCCGAAATTGTATTGCCAGCATTCAAAAATGGTGAGGTGGCGTTAATCCTTGATGTGGACAGCGATGTACTGAATGACTTTGATGAAACGGATGAGAAATATCTGCAGGAGGTGATGAGAATCATCGAGAAATTCGTTTGAAAATTGTAGCGCTTCTCTATGAAATGCCCTACCGGTTCCGTCCCGGATACCGGTACCCCCTGGAAATCAAAGTGCGAGAGTAGCTATGAAAAGCGATCGTGCGGCCTGATCTGGTTACCGGAACGCGCCATGTCCTTGCTTCGCACGGACGGCTTGTCCGGTAAAACATTTCATTCAATGCTTCACAAGCAGGACATACCTGATCGTCATCAACTACTTTTGAATCGTTGCGTCTTTGCGTGAGCTTGTATTCATTTTATTACCTTTGTCAAACCCCTCGCCCGCGTGGTAAGAAAATTCTTCGCGCTTGATAAAAACTACCTGCTGGAAGGAGTCCAGCTTCGGCTGCAAGACCGTCTTCTGGTCGCATTGATCGATCAGGCAAAAAAAGCATATGAACAGTTGCACAATCCCCTTGGACTTAATGATGCGTTCAGTGAAAAAATAATCCACTATCATCCCCGGTCTGTGTCCTCACAGACCGAAATCCCGACCGAAACCGAGGTTTTATCTACTTTGTCAAATCCCAACTGCCACACCAAAGACCTACAGCCGCTTTACACATTTTATCAAAACCTGGCAGGAATCTATCGCTTCAAGTTCGGAGAAAATCAATTAGGTTTTCTGTGGGACGGCAAAGATCATTCAGAGAAATACCAGGAAGACTGGTCGCGAACTTTTCAAGAGTGGACCACGCGCTTGTGCGGTCAATCCCAATTCGTACAATCGATACTAGATCTTACTGTCTTCCTTCCTGACAATCCCCATGCTCACCTTGCTGAAAACCGAATGAATGCGGTCATGTTGGGACTGTTTGAAGTGAAGATTCATAAACAGAAGGGTATTTTTGCGATGAAGGTGGCGTGAGGCGAGGGTTTACTTCTCTATGAAATGTCGTACCGGTTCCGTCTCGGATACCGGTACCCTGTAGTAATCAAGGTGCCTTCCTAACTATGAAAAGCGGCTGTGCGGCCCATTCGGGATACCGGCACACGGCGTGTCCTTACTCCACAATGACGGCTTGGCTGGTAAACACGCTGTCCTTATATTTGATCACTAACCCTCCCTTCCTATGAGAAAAATATTTATCCTCAGCAGCATAGTCATCTCTGCGCTGATACTGGTATGGGCCTATTTTTGGATGGACGCCCTTTTTGCATTCATCGTTGTAGCACCTCTTATTTATATGGGCATTGCCGATATGGTGCAAACGCGCCAATCGATCAAACGCAATTTTCCGGTCATTGGCAGGCTGCGGTATTTCTTTGAAATGATCAGGCCCGAGATACAGCAATACTTTGTGGAATCGGATACTGATGGAGCGCCTATCAACCGGAATGAACGCTCCGTGATTTACCAGCGAGCGAAAAGGCAAATCGATACCATTCCGTTTGGTACTCAGCTAGACGTCTATGCCGAAGGTTACGAATGGATCACACATTCCATCGCACCCAAAGATTTTCACAAGATGGATCATAACCCCCGCATCCGGTTTGGCGGCAGAGACTGCAAGCAGCCGTATGACATGAGTGTGCTCAACATATCGGCCATGAGCTTTGGTTCACTGAGTCAAAACGCTATCCTGGCACTCAACACGGGTGCGAAGCTCGGAGGTTTTGCACATAACACCGGTGAAGGCGGATTGAGTCCCTATCACCTGGCGCCGGGTGGCGATATCATCTGGCAAGTTGGTACAGGGTATTTTGGCGCACGGACAGAAGACGGAAAATTTTCGGACGATGCCTTCCGTCAAAATGCCACGAAGCCCCAGGTGAAAATGATTGAGATCAAACTCTCACAAGGTGCAAAGCCTGGACATGGAGGGATTCTGCCGGCCAAGAAAAACACTCCGGAGATTGCTGCCATCCGTTTGGTGAAACCAGGAACGACCGTATTTTCTCCACCGTTTCACAGCGCGTTCTCCACGCCTATAGAACTGCTTTTGTTTGTTAAAAAACTACGTGAACTCTCGGGTGGCAAGCCTATTGGGTTCAAACTGTGTGTAGGCCGCAAGACCGAGTTCCTCTCCCTTTGCAAAGCCATGGTACAACTTAACCTTTATCCTGATTTTATTACCGTGGATGGCGGTGAAGGCGGTACCGGCGCTGCTCCACCGGAGTTCACGAACTATGTTGGCATGCCGCTGTTGGACGCACTTGCTTTTGTTGACGATGCTTTGCGCGGATTTGGGATCCGCAATGAAATGAAAATAGATGCCTCCGGCAAAGTGCTCACCGGATTCCACATTTTAAGGGCGATGGCACTTGGCGCGGACACGTGTAACAGCGCCCGTGCGATGATGATGGCCCTCGGCTGCATCCAGGCACTGGAATGCAACAAGAACACTTGTCCTACGGGCGTAGCGACGCAAGATCCATACTTCATGAAAGGGCTGGTGGTAGAAGACAAAAAAACCCGCGTGGCCAACTTCCACAAAAACACCGTAGAAAGTTTTGTTGAACTCATGGGCGCAATGGGCATCGACAATCCCGAAAAAATCAACCGTAGCCATGTGTACCGCCGGGTGTTCATGAACCTGGTGAAGACCTACGAAGATATTTATCCAAGCATTCCCGACGGCTGCCTCCTGGAAGGCGGCGATGTGCCGTTTGATTACGAGGGATACCTGAAGCGGGCGAGTGCAGAGAGCTTTGAGATAGCAGGCTAAAAATGCAGAATTTTGAATGGCGAATTTTGAAGTGAAACCCACTCAACTTCTCCCGATCGCTATCGACATTCAATATTCAAAATTCTATTCCCCGTTCTAAGACTGTTTGTTGAATGGAGACATACTCTTTGCTTTCGAAGCAGAAAACATGAAGCAAACGGGGAGCATTAAAAAATATTTTTTAACCTGCTGACATAGGGTTGTCAGTAACACAGATTTACTTTATGCCAATCGAACCATCGTAACCAGACAACCCTCGCCATGGACAAGGAACTAATCGTCAAAAACACCATCACCATCAACGCTTCCCCTGCAAAAGTGTGGGATGCTCTGACAAACTCCCAGCAAACACCGTGACCTACGATCTAAAAGAGGAAAATGGCAAGACGCTATTTACGGTAACCCAGGGGGATTATTCAACCGTTGCGGATGGTGAAAAGAGGTATAAAGAGGCCTTCAATAATGGGGAAGGATGGAATCCGACATTAGTTGAAATAAAAAAACTGGTAGAGGCAGGCTAAGACGGTTTACACTGAATCAATTTGTCAGTCCATGCTGCATGCCCCTGATCTGTGATTCCGCTTTCTTTTGGATGGAATCACTTTAATTGGTTTGGGTTTAACGGGAATTCAGCGTTTTGCTTTACGTAATCAAGATCGCCGGTAGTGAATGTTTAATTTCAAATATTACCAGTAAAAAACTCCTCCACCGTATCCAGCACATCAATATACGTGATGGAGGAATTGTCGCCTTCTACTTTGGTTATCTTCTTCCGCGGCGTGTGCCCCACCACCTGGTGGTAGCCGGGCAATAAATCGACAGAAGTTTCCCGGTAATCGGCCCAGGTAATGCCCCCAAATGAGTCGGCGCCGCCGCGCATGGTACTTACCGTATGTAGCAAAGCTTGGTTTTCGGAATTATGAAGACTGTTTAGTAAATCAGCAACATGGATTTGCTTGACTTCAATAAGCTGAGCATGCTCTGGCAGACAGTGCTTCACAAACGAGTGGCTGAGCCCGGCATGTGTAAAGAGGTAATCGTCAAACTGCACTGCCACCTGAAACAGGTTTCTATGGTCTCGAAACAATTCGGTGTAGTCTGGCTGAAAAAATGAATTGAACCCGGAGCAGCGATACTGTGGGTATTCCATATAGTGGATGTCGTGGTTGCCCAACAGCAGTGTGACTTTGCCGGGCAGCCGCTTCTTAAAATCAATCAGTTCTTTCAGGTTGTTAATAATTTTGTCTGGCGTTATGGTGAAGCTGTCCACATAGTCGCCGATGAAAATGATCTGATCGTACTCCTTTGGGTTTATTTTCTTCCAGCAATCCTTTCCGTGCAAGTCGCCAATAGCAATGGTCTGATTCATTGAGAATTTATGCAGCTATATTGTTTTACCTTAAATTGGTATTGGAATCCTGGTCATCCCGGACTAACAAAAGGGTTTCAAATCAAGATTGATGTTGATCTTGCTCCGCGCATTAGCTCATCTCCTGATTTCAAATCTGGTAAAGCCTCTTACCTCACCTCCTTTCGTGATCATGTTCTCAACGATCGCCCCTGGAGGTCCTTCTTTACACCACACCACAAATTTATCTATTTGCTCAAAAGATCCTTCCACTTCGATGTACACACTGCCGTCATGCTCGTTTTTCACAAATCCTGCAAGACCTAATTCTTCTGCATTCTTCCTCACAAAAAAGCGATAGTTCACCCCTTGTACTTTGCCGATTACGCGAATTGTAATGTGAATCATCAAACTGATCACCGATTACCATTAATACTGCCTAAGCATTAGAATATATAATCCGTGCTCAGAAAAGCCGACTCTCTGTTTTTCAATATATTACCAATGAGCTGCTTGTTCTCGTCAGTCCCTTTAGCGGCTACCAACGTGCGAATGGAAAAAACTCGTAGCGCATCCGCTATCGAAAGTGTGCCTTCCGCTGAATCTTTTCTGCCATTGAATGGAAATGAGTCTGGACCTCGCTGGCATTGTGTATTTAAGTTAATGCGACCCACCTGGTTGGCAAAGGCATCGATATAATGGCCTATTCGCTTTGAATCCTTGCCAAACAAACTCAACTGCTGTCCAAAATGAGAATTGAGAACATAGCGTACCGGCTCTTCGTCATTTTCGAATGGTACAATCGGTATAACAGGGCCAAACTGTTCCTCTGAATAAATTTTCATTTTTTCGTTCACAGGGTAGAGCACAGCAGGGTAGAAAAATGTGCGAACCACAGTACCGCCGTCGGAATTCATCACGCGCGCGCCAAGGGCGATAGCATCATCGACAAGGCTTTTCAGGTAATCGACCCTGCCGGGTTCAGGCAACGGAGTGAGGCCCACTCCAGGATCCCATGGCATGCCGGGTTTCAATCTGGTGATGCCATCACACAATTTTTTAATGAACGCATCAAGAATGCTGCGGTGCACAAAAAGAATTTTCAATGCTGTACAACGTTGTCCATTAAATGATAGGGTGCCGGTTAAACATTCTGTTACAGCATTATCCAGGTCAGCATCTGGCAAAACGATCGCCGGATTTTTTGCGTCCAGGCCGAGGATGGCTTTGAGACGATGAGATTTGGGATGGAGTTTTTTCAAATCGTTAGCGCCTTTGTTCGTGCCGATGAACGCAAACACATTAATTTTTCCCGTTTCCATCAGGGCTCCTACCGTCTCCCTTCCGCGTCCATAGATGATGTTGATTACTCCTTTTGGAAAGCTGTCGCGAAATGCCTCGAGCAACGGGCGTATGAGCAGCACCCCATACTTGGCTGGCTTGAACACTACCGTATTGCCCATGATGAGCGCAGGAAACAACGTGGTGAACGTTTCGTTGAGCGGGTAATTAAATGGTCCCATACAGAGCGCCACCCCCAGCGGCACGCGCCTGACTTGTCCCATAATCCCTTGCTCTTGCACAAACTTGGCCGAGTTGTGATCAAGCTCTTTAAGAGCATTGATGGTATCGTCGATATAATCACAGGTGCGGTCAAACTCTTTTTCAGAATCTTTTTGAGCTTTCCCGATCTCCCACATGAGGAGGTTCACCACAGTAGTCCGCTGTTCTTTCATTTTCACCAAAAACCTTTCTACGTGTTCGATTCGCTCGGTCACCGTCATGCGCGGCCATGCACCGTGACCGAGATCGTACGCCACGACTGCCGCATCCAGCGCCTGCAGTGCTTCGGTTGACGTCAGGAGGGGTGTGCTGCCAATGGTCTTTTGTTCATAGTGATCACCCTTTTTCAGGAAGACCGGACTCAGAACGGGATTGAGATCGCCCTGCCACGTGCGGAGTTCACCGTTAATGAGATATTCGCGCTGCTCAATAAAGTGAGGCAGTCGCGCAGAAGCCGGGATGGAATCTTCCGTTGGGAAAAGGTCCTTTAAAAAATCACTCATGGGTTAGGTTGGATGGTTGGGTGTAATCATACTCGAGGCTGAAGAGATGCCCATCTAATAAGCACCACCTTCGATCATTTTCATAGCGTATTCAATTGGTGTTATTCCACCGGAGGCTTTCACAGATGTAAGTTATTACGAAACCATCAACTGACCAATTGAAATGAACGTCTAGCCGGCAAGAGGGCTTCACGCTTTGAGCGCGAACGATTGCTAAGGGACATTTTGCAGCAAACGAAGCGAAGTTTTTAGGAGAGCTCTAATCCGGCTAGTGCCTTATGCCGCAGATCTTACAGTATTTACGTTTTTCCAAAGGCCGGACTTTGGGCTGTTTCTTGTGGCCGAAGTAGGGAGGCTTCATGAAATCGGGGGCCTCACCACGCTCAAATATTTTCTCGCGTTTTTCCTGCTCACGCCAAAGAGTTTCCACGCGATCGTAGTATTCGTTTTTCGCATTGTAGGTAACGGATTTTTTCTTCTTTTTTTTATCCTTCCGTGGTCCGTAGTATTTCACCGGATTAACCGGTTGCAGCGTTGTCGGAAAATTCTTATCGGCGGGATTGTTTTGCTCTTTTGTTTGTGCACAAACTCCGTTGTCCAACACAGTTGAAATAAGGAACACCACGAATGCCACCAGGAATTTCATTCTGCAAAGTTAGTGATGATTGGAAGGAAAAGATGATCAAAGACGACAGATAATTTAATGCCGGATACCGCATTCCTTGCAGTACCGCAGTTTAAACGATGGTTTCCGCTTGGGTATGCGTTTATGACCGAATTGCCACGGGTTTAAACCCGTGGCAATTTCCAAAAATGTCCAATGCTTTAGCGGAGGATGTCAATCATGAACCGGGCAACAAAATAACCGAATAGGCTTAGTACCAGCAGCACACCAAGCGTTCGGGCCCTATTGTGGTAGAATTTGACAGAAGGCATTTTCATAACGACTGATTTATCACCTTTCATAGCCCTAATCAATCCATAATAATCATTAATACCCCTGGATCTTCGTTGAAGTGCAAAAGCAACGGCACCAACGTACCGAATAATGCCTCGAAGAGGGTTACCGGTTTCTTAATTGAAGAGAGAAATGATCAAATTCAGTATTCCAGCGATAGCCAGCATGAACGTCAATTCCCAGACCCTGTTATAGTAGTAGCGTATGGGGAGGGTTGTTTTTTTCATAAGTCAGGTTTGTGCCCTATTTCAAAGACATACGAACGTATGCCAATGATTGGATTCGTCAGGATGGATTTGTTACTACGGAACCGACTACTTGCATGGTTTCCAGTGTAGGGGCTTCTTTCCCACCACGTGGTTCAATGGTGACGGCAAAAGCAGCGGCGCCGTTAATATTTTTCATTTTCAAAAGTCCGGCAAAATTCAGATCAAAGACACCGGCGTCAACAGGCTTACCATTGACAATCGCCCACAGTTGGAATTGATTTTCTCTTGAGACCTCCTTTAATTGTTGAATACTAAGGTAAACTTCTTGTGTGGCAGGATTCCAATAAACAGAAGCCAAGGCGTTCTTATCCTTTTCTGTTCCCTTCATCACGACCCGTGTGAAAGCTGTGCTCTCAATAACAGCGAGATCTCCTTGAATCTTGTCCAATTTTTGGTTGACCACATTATATTGTTCTGCTATGAGCTGTTTTTCCTCTTTGATTTGAGCCAGTTCCATCGAATCCGCTTTCCATAATTGATTATAATGGAAGGCCAGATAGGATGAAAAAAGCGCAATGGCGATGGAAGCAGCCGTAGCATATCTCCAGAAGGGCTGTTCAGGAGTTAAGGCAATCACTTTTGCTTTCGGTTTTGCTAAAGAAATCCGAGCCATCAACTTTTCCTTCACACGTAGCGGGGGTGCAATGGCAGATTCAAAGGCAACTCGTTCCAGTATCTCTTCAATTTTTCGAAGTTCTTCACGCACTTCAGGATACTGAGTCAGAGCCCGCTCCACGTTTGTGCGTTCGGCATCCGTCACCTCTCCCAAGGCATATGATTCTAAAATTCCACTCGCTATGTATTCCTGTATGTTCACGTTACATTTAAGATAGATCGTAATTCTTTCAAAGCCATCCGGGTGCGGGTTTTCACCGTACCCAGGGGGATGCCAAATTCTTCCGCTACTTCGGATTGCGTATAACCCTTTAAATAAAGTTGGTCGATCACAAACCGCTGCTCCTCGGGGAGCTTTGTCAAAACTTCTTTTAAACCGATGGCCTCAATCTGGAGTTCCGCTGATTCCTGCCGGTCAATCCTATTTACGAGATGATCGATATCATCGGTTTTTCTGCCCTGACTCATCTCTTTGGAGCGTGTTTTGTCAATCGCCTGGTTTCTGGCAATATTCAGCATCCAGGTGAAGAGCCGTCCTTTTGATGAATCATAGGATGCCATGCGATCCCAGATTTTAAGAAAAACATCTTGCAGCACCTCTTCGGCAACATCTTCGTTGCGCACAATACGCAGCACAATACTGTACAAGGCGCCTGAATAATGATCATATAGATAGTCGAATGCCGACTGGTCACGGTTGCGGAGCCTTTCGATTAGCTCCTTTTCTCCTATGGTGGTGGCAGTGGCGATACGAGTACCTTTTTGTAATGATGGCAAGTTATTGAAAAAAGATTTTACACCAACAAATGACATTTTTGTGCTTTAGGAATCCAAACAATATCCGGGCTGCGTAGTTATAGAAATATTAAAAAAACTAAACGCTTTATGAAAAAATTGATTCTTTCAACACTATGTCTATTCATCGCGATTGGCGCGTTTGCCCAGAAGCCCATAACGGTGGGTGGCGCACCCATGTATCCAACAAAAAATATCATTGAAAATGCAGTCAATTCAAAGGATCATACCACATTGGTGGCTGCGGTAAAAGCTGCAGGTCTGGTGGAAACCTTGTCAGGTAACGGACCTTTCACGGTGTTTGCGCCTACCAATGCGGCATTCGCAAAG
This sequence comes from Cyclobacteriaceae bacterium, assembly GCA_025350305.1. Lineage (GTDB taxonomy): Bacteria > Bacteroidota > Bacteroidia > Cytophagales > Cyclobacteriaceae > ELB16-189. The sequence continues at coordinate 21,002 of JANXYC010000122.1, forward strand.
CTTCCGGCCGGTACAGTTGATAACTTATTGAAGCCCGAGAACAAAGCCACACTTACGGCAGTATTGACCTATCATGTTGTAGCAGGAAGAATGAGTTCAGCCGATGTTATAAAAGCCATCAAGGCAGGTAAGGGAAAAGCCGAATTGAAAACAGTGCAAGGCGGCATCCTTACCGCGATGATGAGTGGTAAGGATGTTGTGCTTAAAGATGAAAAGGGAAATAGAGCAAAAATCACCATCAAAGATGTGAATCAGTCAAACGGAGTTATTCACGTAATTGATGGAGTTGTTTTGCCCAAGTAATTTAAAAACTGAATAATAAAAAAGTCCGGAGAAAATTCTTCGGACTTTTTTATTATTCAACCTGCTCCATCACATAGGATGTCACCTTTAATTTACAAATGGATCACTTCACCATACGCCGCCGCCGCCGCTTCCATAATTGCTTCACTCATAGTAGGGTGGGGGTGAACGGTTTTAATTACATCGTGCCCCGTGGTTTCTAGTTTGCGGGCAGATACCACCTCTGCAATTAGTTCAGTTACATTATGTCCTATCATGTGAGCGCCCAGCCACTCACCGTATTTGGCATCAAAGATCAATTTCACAAATCCATCGGGAGCTCCCGCTGCTTTCGCTTTGCCGGATGCTGTGAACGGAAACTTTCCTACTTTGATTTCATAACCGGCTTTCTTCGCAGCTTCTTCAGTGTAGCCTACGGAAGCGATCTC
>JANXYC010000133.1 GCA_025350305.1 Cyclobacteriaceae bacterium
TCAGGCGAAAAGATGGAAGCCCTTGACCGCTTTTATCCCGATCGCATGGCCGGTCGCATCCTGGGCATGGGCGACGTGGTGAGCCTGGTTGAGAAAGCACAGGAGACCTTCAGCGAGGAAGAGGCGGCCCGGTTGCAGAAGAAATTCCGCAAGAATCAATTCGATTTTAATGACTTCCTCAGCCAGCTTGCTCAGATCAAGAAGATGGGAAATATGAAGGACCTTCTCGGCATGGTTCCTGGCATCGGAAAAGCCATCAAAGACATTGACATCGACGATAACTCTTTTAAACCTATCGAAGCGATCATCCGGTCGATGACTCACAAAGAACGGGAGAATCCGGAGGTCATTAACAGCAGCCGGAAGAATCGTATTGCGGCGGGGAGCGGCACGTCGGTGCAGCAGGTCAATCAGTTGCTGAAACAGTTTGAGGAGATGCGCAAAATGATGAAGACCATGAATAAGATGGGCGGCGGCAAGCGGGCCTTGTCAGCGCTGAATCCATTTGGGCGTTGAAGTAAATCTTGATGGTTGGTTGGTGAAAGGGAATGAAAATACATTTTCAAAATTTAACGTGGAGGATACGTGGCAATCCCAGGCGTTGGGTTTCCAGAAGCAGCATGTTCATGTGATGAAGGTTGTTTGGGATTACAAATCCGTCTCCAAAGGAGATTCGTCCTTCGAGTGGGTCGGGGATTGCAAATCCCGACCAGCCCCCCCGGCCAAATCCGGACCAACTTGGGATGTTGGTCGGGGTCTGCGACCCTCGACCCGGTTCGAAGGAATCCTCTACTTCGCAGACCGGATTTTCAATCCTTCTTAAACTTTACTGAGTACTACGTAGCTTGGGCGACAACATCACAATGTTAGTTGTTGATTAAAATCGAGAGTTATGTCGCCTAAATAATGAGCGTAGTAGTATCTCGTTGCGTACTGTATCTGAAAAGACAATGATCGTGAAACAGGACCCAACATAAAAGGGCCGGTCAGAATTTGTTATAGGGCGTCTCTAAAAACTCCTTGTACCCTTCTCTTCCGGAGAAGGGTGACGGGTTGAGGCCATAAAAGGCAGGGTTTTTAGATGCCCTATGCCCTATAGTGAATAAGGGTTGGTGAAAGGGAATGAAAATATATTTTCAGATTTAATGTGGAGGATACGTGACAATCCTGGACGTTGGTTTCCAGAAGCAGCATGTTCATGTGATGAAGGTTGTTTGGGATTACAAATCCGTCTCCGAAGGAGATTCGTCCTTCGAGTGGGTCGGGGATTGCAAATCCCGACAGCCCCCATAAGATGGGCGGAGACAAGCGGGCCTTGTCAGCCCTGAATCCCTTCGGACGATAATCGTAAATTTTTGATGAGTGGTTGGCAAAAAAAAATCCTTCTTTATAAAAACAAAGCATTCACCTGCTTCGTTAAAGATATGTTTACAAGTAATTCTTCAAATTTAAAATTCCGAAAATGCCCCACGTAAATTGGGGCATTTTTGTATTCTTTTATGTCAATCTAAACTTAAACCAAAAACAATATGAAACGATTTATTCCAATCATCTTACTGGCCCTTGTGGCCGCGGCTGGATTCGGCCAGGACAAGGGTAAAAGACCAAGTCCTCCTGCATCAGCAGAAGGCACAATTGACGGCGTGAAAATAAAAATTGACTATTCTTCTCCCTCCGCAAAAGGGAGAAAAATGCTTGGGGGTAAGGAGCCGTTCGGAACGGTTTGGCGCACAGGTGCCAATGAAACCACGTCCATTGAATTCAGTGGTCCTGTAAAAATTGAAGGCAAAGACCTCGCTGCAGGCAAGTATGCATTGTTTACGATCCCCGGTGAAAATGAATGGGTGATTATTTTCAATAAAACTATTGCATGGGGTCCTTATTCCTACAAAAAGGAAGAAGACGTTCTCCGCGTTACTGTAAAACCTGGCAAGACTGACAGCTTCGTCGAAACATTCCTCATTGCAGTAGACAAAGATCAGGTGACGATGAAGTGGGAGAACACACAAGTAGCGTTCAAGGTAAAAGGGTAGCTTCAATTATGCCGAATAGATAAAATAGAAAAGGGTCCTGATCGGGACCCTTTTCTATTCAGTCAACAAAATTTCGTCGATCCAATACTCTATCTATCTATCTATGGAAATTATATATCCATTTGTAGGTTCCCCCACCGTTTGCGGCACTGAAGACATACGTGGTGTTGATCGAAAATGTCTGCGTACACTGGTTATAGGTTCCTGTTCCAGAAATCTGACCCTCTTCATTGGTTTGATACTTTTTACCTGTATCATTTAGGTACTGAACTACCTGAGAAGATGGGTCAGTAGAAGGCGTAAATATTACTACAGCGTGTACACCATCACCATCACCAAAAAAGTTATTCATCTGCCAGGTATGGAGTGCTACGGGTACCCATGGCTTTAGATCATCACCACCAGGAGGTGAAGATACACCAACACCTACTTCATCAGCAAACCAAGCACCACCCCACGACGAAGCGGCATAGGCGCAATAGTCAGTCATTGTCCAGGTCAAAAACTGTGCTGGATAAAACTGATTGCTTTGATATAATCCAGCGGCCACAAGTTGCGATGCCAAAACCTTCGATCCGTCTGACAAATTCAAGTCAACTTCGAAATTTATTCCGGGCTGGTAGGTGGTCAACAACGGGTTACCAGCATTTCCCTTATAGATGGGATCACTGGCAACAGGAAGGACGAGCTTAGCAAGCACGTCTGACAGGGTGTAGGATACAGACACCCAGGGTCCTTTGTACGTCCCGTCTGTTTTGAATGAAGAAAACGGTACGTTGGACATCAAAAGCCGGTTGGTTGCGGAGCCGACCTTCTGGATTACAAATACATCTATACTGGCCAGCGAATTCGGATTTTCCGATAAGAACTCAGCATCGAAGCTAAACTTTTCTGCACCCGTCATTATTTTAGGAAATACTTCAGCACCTGGAATTCCCTTGTTATACAGGTTGTCCAATTGAGTGCCTCGAAGCGAAAGGATCGTTCCCTTTTTTACAAGCTTTATTTGTACCGGATCCAGTGAGTCATCGGTGCATGAGAAAACAAATGCAACCAATGCAAACAGGACCATACTATATTTTATCGTTTTCATGATCTTCATTAGTTAAGTTGATCGGAATTACCATCCCAGAATACTTTATTCGTTACGGTATAATCCTTCTGTTTTGCATTTGAATTAAGATTCACATAAACAGCAGGATAGGTCATAGAACGAAGCCATGGGCCAGGACCGGTTTGAATGGTCGGTTGCAAATTTTTCGGTGCACTGGTCCTTCTGTACAAGTTGTAGGCCTCTACGCCATTGCCCCAACAGGCTACGTAGAATTCCTTACCAACAATGTCCATCTTCCGGGTTGCTACACCGTACTGATAATCGATCGCCAGCAAATATTTGACCGTCGTCGTGGGTACTTGGGTTGCCAGGGCTTGTTTTTTTGCTGCCGCAAAAGCCTTCACCGAAGTTATGGAGTTAGTAATAGCGATATGCAACTGCGCTAGTCCGGAACCTGGACTTGTACGTTCCTGAATTTCAGCTTTTACAAAGTCTGTAAAGAAACCCATGTAAATTGGTAAAATCCCAGCTCCGTTGGCGCCATCCCCACGGGTAGTTGATGCGAAGGTGGTGGAAGATGATGGATTCGTACTATTAGTCGCACCGTTATCATCACTCCTGCCACCGCAAGGGTACACTCCCCAACAGGTAACAAAAGGAGAATCAGGAGGCGTACCCGATGCATCACCATGGTCGCGGCCGTAGAACCCGGGATCAAAAAAGCAGAACGGGTAGCCGGCATAATGAACAGGCGGCGCTGCAGGAGTGCATCCCAGGGCCTTAGGATCCGTCAAATCCATTGTAGTCTTGCTACCTACCTGACGATAAAAATAATATCTCCACCGTGGATCATTTGTCCATTTGGCAGGATTTGTTGGGTCGGTAGGATCAGGCTTTCCTTTGAATAACTCGTACATAAACTGTGTGTTGATGTATCCACCCGCTTGTCCCTTAGTAGCTCCATAGTATTGATCATACAACGGGTGCCGTGACCCACCGGGCACAGTAGCCGTCCCGTATTTGTAGGTGAAGTCCTCTGATCCGTCAGCCTTATCAATCAAATTGGAGGCGAGAAGGGCCGTGATTCTGGCGTTTGCGCCCGCGGCCCGGGAGGGAAATATTGAAAGATTTAACTGTGCTTTCAGCTCTAATGAATTAGCCAGGGCAGTCCAAAGAGTTCTGTCTCCTCCATAATAAATATCACGGGATAGCGCCGCACCTGCAGCCGAACCAGACAAGGTAAGTTGCGTATCTCTTGCATCCTTGATGAGTGCAATCGCCTTATCATATACTGCTTCGCCACCATCCGCTTTTGGATTAAAGTTTCCGGTCGTAGCCTTCAACGCTTCCGATTGTGGAACATCTCCAAAAACATCCACCAGTGTAATGTAGGTGTACGCTTCCAGAAGCTCGGCTACCGCCACGTGGGTGGTCAGGTTTTTAGAAGTAGCTATCGGGATCAATGTTTCTGCATTTGTCAAAACATTCCGGTAAGCTGCCGTCCAAATGAAGTCCACAAATTGAGGTTGGTAGGCAGTTTGGTACCGGAACCCTCCCGTCATCGACTGCATGCGCATCAAGGGGTCAACCGTACCCGAAATGTTTACAAAAAAGTCAGCAAAATCCAGTTGAACGGCATTCATCAGCAAGTTCACATCTGCTCCCGAAACCGATATTTGGTTCGGGTCTTGCAAGTCTCCATCCAGGTTACAGGCGGAGGCGAGCAAAATCAGAAGAACAGCAAATTTTCTATATATCTTCTTCATTGTCGTAGTCTTTTAGAATGTTATTTTGATCGTACCACCAAACCGGCGAGCGGAAGGACCACCCAGATAATCAAAGCCAGCACCATTGTTGGTACCAAAAGCCGTTCTGTCGAAATCAGCTTTGGAATACTTCGGCGCGTTGATTGCACGGAACCACAGGTTATTACCGACCAGTGATAAACTGATGCCAGTCAGCTTCAGCTTGGAAACAAAGGTCTTGGGAAGTGAGTAAGACAATGAAACCTCCCTGAAACGAATGCGGGTTGCATCATAGATACCCCTGTCATAAGGTCCTCCTCCAATAATTGTGTTTCCGAAGAATACACCCGCCGTTGTTAACGGAATGTTGTTAGGAGTGTAGCCTGTTACCTTTCCACCTGCATCTTTTACTTCCAATACACCGGGAAGAACTAATGGCAAGGTAGGGTCAAAATTTTCCAGATCCTTTGCGACACCACGGCCTACCATCGTCGCGGCCGTGTACGATAATGTCTGGCCACCTTGCACGAAATCCCATTGCATTCCAAATGAAACGGACTTCCAGGTTAACATGCTAATACCGCTCAACAAATAATTCGGGTTAGGGTTGGCGATAATACCAATGTCATTGGCGATATCGTAATTACCCGCGCTGTTAACGATCAACTGGCCATCTGGAGCTCTCCGGGTCAAGGAAGCCTGGATCACATTGATTGGCTGACCTTCAATGGCAAAGTTACCAAGATTGGTATAGCCATTTACGAGGATCGACTTGGAGCCTTCTGGAAGCGCATCCACTTTGCTGATGTTCTTCGTGTAGTTAGCTGTCAAGTCCCAGGTAAGTGTGCTGGTCTTGATCGGTGTAACCGTTAAACTGATTTCCCATCCATGGTTCGAAATAGTACCCGCATTAATGAATGTGGAGCTATATCCTGTTGACGTGTCAAGAGGACGGGAAATAATCTGGTTCTTGGCTACTCTGTTATAATAAGAGGCGTTCAGTTTGATCTTGTTTTCAAACAACTGGCTCTCAAGCCCAACTTCAGTCTCTGTCAACAATTCAGGAAGCAAATTGGGGTTCGCCAATTGTGAGGACACACGAGATGTAACAACGTTGCCAATATTATCAACACGCGACTGTGAATTCAATGACAAAGTAGCTGCCGTGGCATAGGGTACACCAAAATTGGCAGAGGTACCATACGCGGCACGTATTTTCAGGAAATCCAATACACCTGCTCCGAAATTAGGGAACGCTGCCGTTGGAATGAAGGCTACACTACCACCGGGATAGAACTGTGAACGGTTAGCAGGTTGAAGCGTAGAAGACCAATCGTTTCTTCCCGACAAACTAACATACAGCATGTTTTTGTATCCCAGGTTGGCATCAAAATAAATACCAGCAATGGTGCTGTTTCTCTGATAGTTTAATTGATTCCCCCTGAAATCTTTCGGCTGTGTAGAAGTGAAGTTTCTGTGTTCCATTAATCCATATACTACCTGGCCAAGGCTTTCAAGACCTTCCTGTACGTATTTGTTTGATCTGTAATTGGCTCCAACAACACCCGTCAGGTTAAGATCCTGGCTGAAATCCTTGTTGAAATTAGCAAGTAATGAATGATCA
>JANXYC010000155.1 GCA_025350305.1 Cyclobacteriaceae bacterium
GAAATGCTCTGAACCCGGAAATGGTCACTGAATTAAGGAAAGGATTCCAAAAGGCGGAACAAGACGATTCTGTTAAAATTATAGTACTTCAGGCAAACGGTGATGCTTTTTGTGCCGGAGCCGATCTTGAATATCTTCATCAACTCCGGAAATTTTCATTTGATGACAATCTTGCAGACTCAAAACATCTTAAAGAATTGTTCTTGCAGATCTACAGGTTAAAAAAAGTAGTGATTGCACAGGTGCAAGGTGCTGCCCTGGCGGGAGGTTGCGGGCTTGCAACAGTTTGTGATTTTGTGTTTGCCGTGCCGGAAGCAAAGTTTGGATACACAGAAGTAACGATTGGATTTGTGCCCGCCATCGTCATGGTCTTTTTATTGCGAAAAATAGGAGAGACACGGTCAAAGGAACTTTTGCTCACTGGAAATCTCATAAGCGCTGGAGAGGCGAAAAACATAGGAATTGTGAATAAAGTGGTGGAACGGATAACATTGGAAAAAGAGGTGAGAGAGTTTGCCGGGAGATTAGTCACCTCAACCTCTTCCCAATCATTGGCCTTGACCAAAACTATGATTTCAGAGGTGCAAGACATGAAACTCGAAGAAGCCCTTGAATTTGCAGCCGGGCAGAATGCACAAGCCCGGGGTACAGAGGATTGCAAAAAAGGAATTGAAGCTTTTCTCACCAGGCAGGAGTTGAAGTGGTGATGACTTATAATCCTGAAAGTAATTTTATTTACTAAGTTGTTCACTCCTGAATCAATTCTAAAAAAGTACTGGGGCTTCGATCAATTCAGATCGCTTCAGGCCGAGATAATTCAAGCCGTACTTGAGAAAAAGGATGTAGTAGCACTGTTGCCTACGGGTGGGGGTAAATCCATTTGTTTTCAAGTGCCTGGCCTTGTCCTGGACGGAATCACATTGGTGATAAGCCCACTTATTGCCCTTATGCAAGATCAGGTCCAACAGCTTCGAAAAAGGGGCGTCCAGGCATTAGCGGTGCATTCAGGCATGAGCCGGAGTGAGATTGATATTGCTCTGGATAACTGTGTCTATGGAAAATACAAATTTCTTTACCTGTCACCGGAACGCCTGAAGACGGATATCTTTATTGAGCGGTTTCGTAAAATGAACGTCTCGCTTGTCGCCATCGATGAAGCACATTGCATTTCACAATGGGGGTATGATTTCCGGCCTCCCTACCTGGAAATAGCGGCGCTTCGTGAACTGAAACCAACTGTTCATTTTCTGGCGCTCACAGCTACCGCCACGCAACACGTGAGAGATGACATTATCAGTAAGCTGGAAATGCGATCCCCTGCTATTTTTCAAAAAAGTTTTGCGCGTGAGAATATTTCCTTTGTTGTAAGAAAAACGGAGAACAAGGAGCGGAAACTGCTGGAAATTCTGCGAAATGTTCCAGGGTCCGCCATCGTATATGTGCGATCGAGGAAGGCCACGGTTGAACTTAGCCGGTGGCTTGGCCGCGAGAAAATTCCAGCTACGTTTTATCATGCCGGACTTTCGCATATTGACCGCCTGAAGCGACAAGAAGAATGGATCGGAAACTCGATGCGCGTGATGGTGGCCACAAACGCATTCGGCATGGGCATCGATAAGCCCGATGTTCGTGCTGTCATCCATATGGATTTGCCTGAAAATCTTGAATCCTATTATCAGGAGGCGGGTCGCGCGGGACGTGATGGAAATCGATCGTATGCCGCCCTTGTCTTTCACGAGGTGGATGTGAGCAGTCTCAGGACCAAGGTTCAGCAAGCGCACCCTTCGATCGAGTATCTCAGGAAAGTTTATCAGGCACTCGCAAACTATTATCAGTTGGCCATGGGAAGCAGCGAGGGCGAGAGTTATGATTTTGACCTGGAGGACTTATGCCACCGGTTTAATCTCCGCGCGTCCGCAGTGTTTTCCGCATTGAAAAAACTCGAAGAAGAGGGATTAATACAACTGAGTGAAAGCTTTTATCACCCTTCCCGGGTTCATATTCTTACGGACAAGGCGCGCGTGTATGAATTTCAAGTGGCCAATGTGAAATATGACCCGGTGATAAAGGCGTTACTTCGCTTGTACGGCGCCGAATTATTTTCTGATTTTGTTTCAGTAGCAGAAGCGGCAATCGCCAGGAGCCTGAAGGTCTCCGATACCGAGGCGAAGGAACTGCTTGATCAATTGTCAAATCTTCACATGCTGGCATATGAGAAGGCTTCTGACAAACCACAGCTCACATTTCTCCTTCCTCGTCAGGACGCAGGCAATCTTCCGCTGGATCATGAGCGTCTTGCCGGTAGGAGGGATCTTGCGTTTAAGAAAATGGACGCAATGATTGACTTTGCCGAACAAACACACCGCTGCCGTATGCAGGTGGTGCTGGCGTATTTTGATGAGCATGTGTATGAAACCTGTGGAAAATGCGATGTGTGTATTGATAAGAAAAAGAAAGACAACAAATCTACTTTTTTAGATTATGAAAAAAGAGTAAATAAATTACTTTCACAAAAACCAATGACGGTGGACGAACTTGAAAGCGCTGTTGGCCCCCGTGATCATCATTTATTTATCGAGGTTGTGCGTGAGCTGGTGGACCAGGGAACCATTCACTACGATGAATACTGGGTTCTTCGAAAGTAATTTGTAATTCAATGCGCCCCACGGCCGGCCGGGATTTTTAATCCTCGACCGTTCGAAGCATCATCTTCTGCGGAGACTGGATTTGCAAATCCGTCCTTCTCCTCAATTCAAGTCGGTTCTGCATGTGTTGGGTTGCTTTTAAGTGTAGTCCTTCCCAATCAGAGCGGACTTGTGATAAAGATTGTCTCGGATTATAAATCCGATCTTAATGTAAATCTTGCTTCGGGCGGGTAGAGGATTAAAAATCCCGACAGCCCGCAATTTTTATTTTGTAACCACTAACCAGTAATTCAATGCGCGCCCTTCAAGTAAGCCCAGCCTTCTTCCTGCTTACGAACCAACTCAATCATGGCAGATGGAACCACAACGGAAACCGGAAGCATGTCTTCTTTTTTTAGATTTCGCTTGCGCATGGTATTGTTGCAAGCAGCAAAGATCACTCCCTGCGTGGATAACCCGGCTACCGTTTTACCAACCTTCGATTTGGTGAGGGTTAGCAGGTCGAGCCCTGAGCTGTGACACACGACTTCTATTTTCGCCCTGGGCCAGGCGGCCAGGATATTTCCCACTTGTCCTATAATAGCAACCTGCTCGAGCGAATCGCCCATGGTGAATTGCATCACGATCTTGTGAACTTTATTGTCAACTATACCGGGATTTTGTTGAGCGTTTGAAAGAAGGGTGGTGGTCAGGATTAAAATACAGGTGAATAAATATTTCATAGCATTTATTTCAGATTCACGGGTCATTGCATTTTTGTGGAGAAATTGCTGTGGCGCCAGTACTTGATCACTTTACCTGATTTATCTTTCTCGAAAACAAATTCCTCTGCTAATGTTTCATCATCCCGCACACGGCGGAAGATGTCACCTTCTGTTTTTTTGAGATAGGTAATGCCCTCCGTAGGCCGGTCGGTGGGGAATCCTACCATTGCCAGTTTTCCTTGCCAGGGCAACACATATACTTCTGAACCCCACGGTTGGGCGTTGTACCGGCCTGCGTAACTTTCCAGTGCTATGCTATCAGCCTTATTTGTTTTTTCTTTGGCTTTCGCCTTCAAAAGAATATTGCGCATTCCAGTTGCATATTTTTCAGGGCTAGCACTGGCATTGATCATCACAACGAACCCAAGTTTTTCTTGCGTATCAAGTAATAATGTTGTGCGGTAGCCCGGGCATGATCCACCATGGCCGATGAGTGTTTTACCATCCTGCTGATAAACCATGAAGCCAAGTCCCCAATGTGTTTTCCAATCAGGGTCGACCCACTGCACGCGCTGCATCTCTTTTAGAGTGGACGATTTAAGAATTTCTTTCCCCCCATTTTGCAACAATCGAAATTGCCATGAAGCGAAATGAGCCAGGTCTTCCACCGTCGATGAATATCCGGCAGCTGCCCGAATGCCGCGGGCATCAAATAATGGCACCGGATCGCGTGTGCCATCGCGTTTCAGGGCCCCATAACCAGTGGCGAATTTATTGCCCCATTGTGCGGCAGGAAGAAATGGATGCGTGTTGGCCAATCTCAATGGTTTCAAAATGTTATTTTCCACGTAGGTATCGTACAGGGTACCCGACACTTTTTCAACAACCTCTCCCAGCAACGACATGCCAAGATTACTGTATTGCAAATAAGTGGATGCAGGATACAAGGTTTTCTGTTTGCCTAATTTATCAACGACTTGCTGTTGGGTGGGGAAAGGATACTCGGGCCCTGTCCAGTAGGGGTAATCAGATTCCCGGGGAAGTCCTGACGAGTGAGTGAGCAAGGAACGTATGGTGATAGGTCCGCTGCCGCGGAACTGCTGTTGAAGATTAAAGCTTGGCAATATCATCGGGATGGAATCATCGAGCCGCAACTTGCCGCCGTCCACCAATTGCATAATGGCTATCGATGTGAAGAGTTTTGAAATCGAGCAGATGCTGTAAATCGTGGTTGGCTCACTCGCTGCATTTTTTTTGAGATCAGCCAATCCATAGGCCTTGGTCCAAATCAGCTGCTGGTCTTTGATGATTCCAACGGAGATCCCGGGTAGATGATCATAGTCACGCTGGGCCTCCAGCCAAGCATCGACTAATCGAAGCGCTTCCGACAAATCGACAGGAGTTTTTTGCTGGGAATGACCAACCTCCGCCAGTAAACTTATGATTAAAAACAAAATAAATTTTTTCATAGGGTGAAGAAGTAGATCAATGTACAGTTTTTATTTTTTCTGCCTGGCAAGAATTTCTTTAAACGGCCCGTACTTATGCTGTTTTTCACCAGAACTGTCCGCATAGGGCCCAAAGGGATGATCGAATGGTTTCAATTCAACCCGGGGCCAATCCTGTGTGAAATTTTTCAGGGGCCGCGGCAAACTTTCCACAAAGGCAGCGATGTCCCAGGCCTCTTCTTCTGAAAGTATAGGCTTTTCAAACGTTGCTCCGTTGGGCATGTTGGTGCGGATATACCTGGCGAAATTGGAAATGCGATACAGGCCGGCGCCTGTGGTAAAACTATTTTCACCCCACAAGGGCGGATATATGTAATAACTATTGGCTGAAAGCTTTTGACCTTCGCCGGAGTAACCATGGCAGATTTGGCATTTTTGTAAATAAAGTTTTCTGCCCTTTACAGGATCGGCCGCCCTTGATAGCCAATTCATTTCTACAAAACCTGAGCCTGGCGCTTGTTTTCCTTTCGGAACATCTTTACCCACCCAATGAATATACGCTACAATTGCTCGCATTTCTTTCGCAAGCGAGTCGAGTGGCTTTCCATTCAGGCTTCGTTCAAAGCAATCGTTGATTCGTTTCTCAATACTTTCTACGCGTGCCGACCTTGCGCGGAATTTGGGATACAAGGAGGCTACTGATCCATAATTATTGCCAAATGGCTTGGTGCCGGCATCGAGATGACAATTCTGGCAATTCATGCCGTTGCTAATATTCATGACAATGCCGTGTGGACCGAGGTAATTCGACGTCCGTGCAATCAAGTCACGACCATACCGGATGAGGTCGCCCTCCTTGTTCTTGGGTATCATCGCCGTGTCAGGCGCCTTCCACAGGGGTGTACTTTGGATTAAGGCTAATGGGCCTGGTTTGTCTTGAAAAAGCGTTGGATAATGGTACAACAAAAGCGTAACTGAAGCCAGGAGAACAACCAGGCAAAAAATTAAAATAAGAGCTCTGAATAACTGCAGCAGTTCATTCATAATTCACGAATAAGAAACCTTACCTAATCTTTTGAGTCTAACAACCGATGCAGCAAAAAATAATTCAAATCATTGCCCCAATTTATTCGAGGGCCTTCACTCCGGGTAACGTTTTTCCTTCGAAATATTCCAGGAGTGCGCCGCCACCGGTGGAGACATAACTTACTTTTTCGCTAAATCCAAATTGTGCGACGGCCGCAGCCGAATCACCACCACCAATTAATGAGAAAGCACCCTTATCCGTAGCGCGTACAACTGCTTCAGCTATTGCCTTTGTACCTGCTTCAAATTTCTTCATTTCAAACACACCCATCGGGCCATTCCATAAAATCGTTTTCGATTCCTCAATTACTTTGGAGAAAACTACGCGTGCCTGGGGCCCGATATCAAGGCCCATCCATCCATCCGGGATGACAGTATTGTCCGAAATCTGTATGTTGGCGGCAGCATCAAACTTATCGGCAGCAACCGAATCGATTGGCAAGTGAAGTTCAACACCTTTTGCTTTGGCTTTTTGTATCAATTCTTTTGCAAGCGTGAGTTTATCTTCCTCCACCAATGAGTTTCCGATATTTCCACCCAGTGCTTTGAAAAAAGTATACGACATACCTCCGCCGATTATCAGGTGATTCACTTTATCAAGTAATTGTTCGATAATCAGAATTTTGTCGGATATTTTTGCGCCACCCATGATGGCCGTAAATGGCCTGGCCGCCTTTTCCATTACTTTTTTGGCATTGGCCAGTTCAGCCGCCATCACAAGTCCCGCGCACTTTTCCCTGAAAAACTGCGCTACAATCGTTGTTGAAGCATGGGCCCGATGAGCGGTTCCGAATGCATCGTTTACATAGACATCACCCAGTTTGGAAAGTTTTTCGGCAAACTGTATATCACCTTTCTCTTCTTCCTTATAGAAGCGAAGGTTTTCCAGCAAAAGAACGTCCCCTGGTTTTAATTGGGCCGCTTTCGTTTTTGCTTCCTCACCAATGCAATCATTGGCGAACTGAACCTTGATGCCCAAGAGTTTCTCCAGGGTAGAAATCGTATGCTGGAGAGAATATTTATCCTCCGGCCCGTCTTTTGGACGGCCCAGGTGCGACATCAGGATGCAGCTCCCTCCGTCTTTCAAAATCTTTTTCAGGGTAGGAATCGTTGCACGAATGCGGTTGTCATCGGTAACATTAAAACTCTTATCCAATGGAACATTAAAATCCACACGGATGAGGGCGCGCTTGCCGGCAAACTTGAGGTCGTTGATAGTTTTCATGAACGTTAATAATGGTTTATTTAATCCAGATCGCCGTGTATTAATCTCCAAATGAAATACCCAAACCCTTTGCAGCCTTAACGATGTAGGAATTTTTGTCTACAACACTGGGTTCCTTCGTTGCTTCTTCCAGGGTCACGGAAGTGATCGCGTTGTTTCGGTAGGAGACCATCCGGCCGAATTTTTTCTCAAGGGCAAGTTCAAAAGCATGCACACCAAAAAGAGATGCAAGGATGCGGTCAAACGCCAGGGGACTTCCTCCGCGCTGAACATGACCTAAAATCGTTTCCCGTATTTCCGCTTGGCACCCCGCTTCTTTTAGTTGTCTGGACAATTGATAAGCAACGCCTCCAAGCCGCACGTGCTCCGAACCTGTTTCCCCTGTGGAGTGCGTGACAGCGCCTCCCCTTGGTTTTGCTCCTTCTGCAATCACAATGTTTACAAATCCCCGTCCGCGCTTGTATCGGAGGTTAATTCGCTTCACAATTTTTTCAATATCATATGGAATCTCGGGAATCAGGCACACCTCAGCTCCTCCTGCGATAGCGGTGTGCAAGGCAATCCAGCCTGTATCACGGCCCATCACTTCCATGATCATCACGCGATGATGACTTTCGGCGGTTGTCACTAACTTATCAAAGCTGTCTGTGGCAATCTGCACGGCAGTTTGAAAACCAAACGTGATGTCGGTAGCGGCGAGATCGTTGTCAATTGTTTTTGGAACACCGATAATATTCAATCCCTTTTTGTAAAGTGCCAGCGAGATTCGTTGGGATCCATCCCCGCCAATATTAATGACTGCTTCAAAGCCAAGTGATTTTATTTTCTTCACCAGTTCTTCCGTCCGATCAACAATTTTTACCGTACCATCGGGTTGGGGCAACGGAAATTTCATTGGATTGCCCTTGTTAGTGGTCTTCAATATTGTACCACCGCGCACATGGATGCCAGCCGTAATTCGCTGGTTGAGTTTTATGATTTCAGTGGGCTCGCTAAATACGCCGCCAAACGCTTCAATGCTTCCGTAGACTTCCCAGTCCTTTTCTTTTCGGGCTCGTTTGGCGATGCCACGAATAACGGCATTAAGTCCCGGGCAATCACCCCCGCCCGTCAATACCAGAATTTTATATTTCTTCTCCATGGTTGATTTAGGATTTCCAATTGGCCGGGTCGGTGCGCCAGCTTTTGACATGTACCAATTGATCTTCGGTAATAAATTTCTTTCGTAGTGCTTCCTGTAACAAGTGATTGAAATCACTCAGGCAGACCAGGTCGACGCCCTCTTTTTCAAAGTTGTTGATAGCGGTATCAAATCCATAGGTAAAGATGGCGACCATGCCGATTACCTTGACACCCGCTTCCCGCAAAGCAGTGGCTGCTTTTAAAGAACTTCCGCCGGTAGAGATCAAATCCTCCACGATCACGGCTGTCTGCCCTTTTTCAATTTTGCCTTCAATAAGATTTTCCATGCCGTGGTCCTTCGGCTTAGGTCGCACATAGGCGAACGGCAATTGAAGTTCATCCGCTACCAAGGCGCCCTGTGGCACTCCCGCAGTTGCAACCCCGACCACGGCGTCGGCTTTCATAAAATCCTCGCGTATCGCTTGCGCCAGGCAACGTTTGATATACGAACGGACATCAGGATAGGAAAGACTAAGACGATTGTCGCAATAGATCGGTGATTTCCAGCCACTACTCCACGTAAAAGGTTTTTGGTAATTGAGCTTGATGGCCCCGATTTCCATTAATTTGGAAGCAATTGGCCC